>NZ_RWIL01000096.1:0-31155 GCF_009764635.1 Pseudomonas sp. PB103
GCAGCTCCTACATGGGATGTGTTTCCTGTAGGAGCTGCCGAAGGCTGCGATCTTTTTGTTTTCAAGCGTTAAGCGATATCGCGCAACTCACGGCGCAGGATCTTGCCCACCGGCGTCATCGGCAACGACTCACGCAGCACGATGTGTTTCGGCACCTTGTATGCGGTGAAATTCTCTTTGCAGTAAGCCTTCAACTCTTCAAGGCTGACGCCGGTCTCCCGCGCTACCACAAACAGCTTCACCGCCTCGCCCGAGCGCTCGTCCGGCACGCCGATCACCGCGCAGTTGGCGACTTTCGGATGGGCCATCACCACGTCTTCGATCTCGTTCGGGTACACGTTGAAACCGGAGACGATGATCATGTCCTTCTTGCGATCGACAATCCGTACAAATCCGTCCGGATCGATCACCGCAATGTCGCCAGACTTGAACCAGCCGTCGGCATCCAGCACTTCGGCGGTGGCTTCCGGTTTGAGCCAGTAGCCTTTCATGATCTGCGGGCCCTTGATGCACAGCTCGCCGCGCTCGCCCATCGGCTGCTCGACGCCGTCATCGTTGATGACTTTGAGCAAAGTGCCCGGTACGGGCAGGCCGACCGTGCCGAGGCGCGACTGGTCGCCATACGGATTGGTGCAGGCCACCGGCGAGGTTTCGGTCAGACCGTAGCCTTCGGTGATGCGGCAACCGGTCATCTGCTCCCAACGCTCGGCGGTGGCTTTCACTAGCGCAGTGCCGCCGGAGTTGGTGAGTTTCAGGCTGGAGAAGTCCAGGGTCTTGAAATCCGGGTGCTCCATCAGTGCGACGAACAGCGTGTTCAAACCCAACAGTGCCGAGAAACGCCAGTTCTTCAGCTCTTTGATGAAGCCGGCAATGTCGCGCGGATTGCTGATCAGTACGTTGTGGTTACCGGAGACCATCATGCACATGCAATTCGCGGTGAAGGCATAGATGTGGTACAGCGGCAGCGGCGCGATCATCACCTCCTGACCTTCGCGCAGCAGTGGCTGACCGTCCGGCCCGAGCTGCGCCAGACACGCACGCACTTGTTGCATGTTCGCCACCAGATTGCCGTGGGTCAGCATCGCGCCTTTCGCCAGGCCGGTGGTGCCGCCGGTGTATTGCAGCACGGCGGTGTCGTCGAGACTGACCTTCAACGGCTTGATGCCCAGGCCACGGCCCATGCGCAGCGCGCTCTTGAAGGAGATCGCTTGCGGCAGCGAATACTCCGGGACCATTTTTTTCACTTTGCTGACCACGGTGTTGACCAGCCAACCCTTGGCGGTGGACATCAGGTCGCCCATCTTCGCTTCGATCAGGTACTGAATGTCGGTGTCAGGCAGCACTTCCTGGACTTTCTGGCCGAACATGTTCAGGTAAACCAATGCGCGCGCGCCGGAATCCTTGAACTGGTGACGCATCTCCCGCGCGGTGTACAACGGGTTGGTATTGACCACAATCAGCCCGGCGCGTAACGCACCGAACACCGCAATCGGGTAATGCAGGACGTTGGGCATCTGCACCGCAATGCGATCGCCCGGCACCAGATCGGTGTGCGCTTGCAGGTAACCGGCGAAGGCGGCGCTCTGGCGTTCGAGTTCAGCGTAGGTCAGGGTCACGCCCATGTTGCTGAACGCCGGGCGATCCGCGAACTTCTTGCAGGAACGTTCAAACACCTCGATCACCGACTTGAACTCGCCCATGTCGATGTCCAGCGGTACGCCGGCCGGGCGCTTGTCGTTCCAGAAATCAGGTTGCATTGTTCTTGTCCTCTTTACCTGAGCCGATCCGGGCCGCTTTCTGTCATTTCTGAAAAAGCGGAGCTTCACGGACACTAGCAGTTATGGCCATTGAGGCAAATACGGGCAAAGCCGTCATTGATCGTGTGAATCTTCGTGCCGTGGCGTGGGCTGATCAGACGCGCTATACAATGTGCCGACTCAGAGCAAAGGAATCGCCATGACCCACGACACCCTATGGCTGGACGCGAGTGACCGCAGCCGCCTGTACGTCAATCGCTGGCTGCCTCGCGCGCCGCTCAAGGCGGTGGTTCTGCTGGCCCATGGCATGGCGGAACACAGCGCTCGGTACGCGCGTTTGGCCGACACGTTTTGCGACAAAGGATATGGGGTGTACGCCGCGGATCTGCGTGGGCATGGCAAAACTGCCGATCATGGGACGCTCGGGCATTTCGCCGATGAAGACGGCTGGTGCAAAGTCCTCGGTGACCTCGCCAGCCTCAATCAGCACATCGGCCAACAACATCCCGGCGTGCCGATCATCCTGCTCGGCCACAGCATGGGCAGCTATCTCGCCCAGGGTTATCTGCTGCACCACAGCGCCAGCCTGCATGGGGCAATTCTCAGCGGTTCGAATTTCCAGCCGGTGGCGCTGTATGGCGCGGCGCGGCAGATCGCCCGGCTGGAAAAACTGCGGCAGGGCGGCAAGGGTCGCAGTGCGCTGATCGAGTGGTTGTCGTTCGGCTCGTTCAACAACAAGTTCAAGCCGGTGCGCACACGGTTCGACTGGCTGAGCCGCGACCCGGCCGAAGTCGATCGATACGCCGCCGACCCGCTGTGCGGCTTCCGTTGCACCAATCAGCTGTGGATCGACTTGCTCGGCGGCTTGCAGCAAATCAGCAAAGCGTCCAATCTCGCCCAGATCGACCCCGGCCTGCCATTGCTGGTGATCGGCGGCGAATGTGATCCGGTGAGTGACGGCAAGCGTCTGACAGATCTGGCCAACGCATTGCGCACAGCCGGCAGCCAGAACCTGCAACTGCAGATCTACCCGCAGGCGCGGCACGAATTGTTCAACGAAACCAACCGCGACGAAGTGATCGCCGATGTGCTGGCCTGGATTGATCAGGTCCTGAGCCATCCGCGCCCTCACCGCAGCGAATAAATTTTTTGTGGATTGATTTGATCCATCAGAGGAATCAAGACCGATGACCCAGGTTACCAACATCCCTTACGAAGCCCTTGAAGTCGGCCAGACCGCCAGCTACAGCAAGACCGTCGAAGAGCGTGACATTCAGCTGTTCGCCGCGATGTCGGGCGACCACAACCCGGTGCACCTGGATGCCGAGTTTGCAGCGGCCAGCATGTTCAAGGAGCGAATCGCGCACGGCATGTTCAGCGGCGCGCTGATCAGTGCCGCAGTGGCGTGCGAGCTGCCTGGGCCGGGCACTATTTATATCGGTCAGCAGATGAGCTTTCAGAAGCCGGTGAAAATCGGCGACACGCTGACCGTGCGACTGGAAATTCTTGAGAAGCTGCCGAAGTTTCGTGTGCGTATTGCTACTCGCGTGTTTAACCAGCGTGATGAGTTGGTTGTGGATGGCGAGGCGGAGATTCTGGCGCCGCGCAAGCAGCAGACGGTGACGTTGCCTACTTTGCCGACCATCAGCATTGGCTGATTGAAAAGATCGCAGCCTTCGGCAGCTCCTACAGGGGAATGCGTTCACTGTAGGAGCTGCCGCAGGCTGCGATCTTGTGCTTTCAAAACACCCATAAAAAAACGCCAGACTAGCTGGCGTTTTTTGTTACTGGCGTACGCTTACGAGCGTGCGCGAGCTTGGTTACGCAGGGCTTTCACCTGGTCGTGGTTGCGCTGTACGCCGTGGTATTGGCGCTCAACCAGATCACGAATGCCCACCAGGTTGTGCTTGTTGATTTTCTCGATGGCTTCACGATAAGCCTTCAGGGCGTGGTCTTCACCGCGCTCGGCTTCGTTCAGTACAGCCTCTTCGTCTTTGCCGGTGAACATGGCTTTGACGTCGACCCAGCGACGGTGCAGGTCACCGCTGACGCTGGTAGAAGTTTCCGGATCACCGCCCAGCTTGCGAACCTCGGCCTGCAGCTCAGCTGCAGCGGTGGCGCAATCGGCAGAGCGGGTCACGAACAAGGTTTTCAGTTCTGGGTGCTTGATGTCTTCGGCGCAAGTCTTGAACCCTTCCTGACCGTCCTTGCAGGTTTCAATCAGGTCATTGAGTACAGAGATGGCTTCTTTATTAACGTCGGTCATTTTTCAATTCCTTGCGATCGGTGGAAGATGCAAGGGATATTGCAGTGTGCGTGCCAGCTTTTTCAAAACCAACAAACCCTTATAAATCAGCAACTTAAATACAATTGAACTATCTGTATTGCGGTTATTTGCATGATCTGTCATTTGGCCTGCATGCAGAATGCCTGTATTTTCCAAGCTGATTTGAAGCCAGACGATCTCATTGATGAATCCCGAAAAACTCGAACTGCTGATCACCCGCGAAATGCCCTTCGGCAAATACAAGGGCCGGATCATTGCCGACCTGCCGGGGCCTTACCTGAACTGGTTCGCCCGCGAAGGTTTTCCCCATGGCGAACTCGGTGGCCTGCTCGCTTTGATGCAGGAGATCGACCACAACGGCTTGTCTGACTTGCTCGAACCGCTACGCGCCAAACATGGCAAACCTGCCCCGCGCCACTGAAGCGCCCTCCTCTATAGAGCCAGCCGCCATGCCTGACAACACCCGCCGCGCCCGTGACGAAGCCTTCTGGCGGACGTTTGCCGACCGATACGATGTGCAACCCGGTCCCGTGAACCTGGAGAACGGTTACTTCGGGCGTATGTCGCGCACGGTGATCGAGGAGTATCAGCGCAACATCGAGCTGATCAACACCAGCAATTCGGTGTACGTGCGCCAGCGTTTTGAGCAGCACGACAATCTCGATATCCGCGCACAACTGGCCGAGCTGATTGGTGTGCGCGCGCAAAGCGTAGCGTTCACGCGCAATGCCACCGAAGGTTTGCAGTCGCTGATCCGCAACTACAACCGCCTGCAGCCGGGTGATGAGGTGCTGATCTGCGACCTGGAGTACGACACGGTCAAGGGCGCCATGCGCTGGCTGGCCAAGCATCGCGGCGTCGAGGTGATCGAGATTGCCCACACCCATCCGGCGAGTTTCGACAGTTTGCTGGAGGCGTACCGCGAGGTATTTATCGGCCATCCGAAACTCAAGCTGATGGCCCTGACCCACGTTACCCACCGCACCGGGCTGGTGATGCCAGTGCAAGCCATCGCCGCGCTGGCCAAGGAGTACGGGGTCGACGTCATCCTCGATGGCGCCCACGCCCAGGGGCAGATCGAGTTCGATTTAGAGGCGCTGGGTATCGCCTTCGCCGGCTACAACCTGCACAAGTGGATCGGCGCACCACTGACCCTCGGTTTCCTCTATATCGCGCCGCAACGCCTGGCCGACATCGATCCCGACATGGGCGAGATGCATTACCCGATCAATGACATCCGCGCCCGCACCTCTTACAGCACACCGAACATTCCGGCGCTGATGACTCTGCCGCTGGTGTTTGAGGAACATCGTTCACTCGGTGGCGCTGCGGCCAAAGGCGCACGACTCAACTACCTGCGCAACCTGTGGGTCAGCGCCGTGCGGCACTTGCCGGGCATCGAAGTGCTGACGCCGGACGATCCACGTTTGTATTGCGGGATCACCGCGCTGCGTTTCAGCCGCCATGACGATCAGCAGGCCATGGCCGAGCGCCTGCTCAATGATTTCAATCTGTTTACCGTGGTGCGCAACGGTGCTGCGTGCGGGCCGTGCATCCGCATCACCCCTGGGCTGACGACCACCGCTGGCGACATGCAACTGCTGACCCGCGCGCTGAACGAACTGCGCTGATTGCGCTAGACGGTATATTTGTCGAAGTCCTCGGGTTTGATCTGCGAGGACGCGGCAAACGTGTCGATGCCGATCGTCAGGTGGCCGAAGAAACCGTCCTCGTGGGAATCGCGGCCGATCGGCCAGACCGTCAAGGTCGAGGCCTCGCCGCCCATGTCGGCATAAATGCTGTCCTGCGCATTGTTCAGCGCCGTCGTTGCCCGGCCGCGATAGGCTCTGGCATTGAGCACCGAGCGCGAGACGACTTCGGGAAAATACAGCTGCCCGACCCAGGCCACGTTACGTTCTTCGAGAAACTCGTTGCCACTGACGATGCGCACCGCGACATGAATGTGCAGCGCACGACCGGCGTAGAAGCCCGGATAGATCGTGGTGAAACGCACCCTGCCCTTGTGATCGCAAAACTGGCTGCCGCGCAGATACGTGTCATCGTCGGTGCGCGGGATCGAGCCGATGTCGTCGGAGTCGACTTCAAGGTCCGGGTTGATCCGGCTCCAGCCCGAATACGCACCCCGCGCGTTGCAATGCCAAATGTCGACCAGCGCCCCACTGACCGGCTCACCGGTCATTGCATCGACGATGGTCAGGCGCAGCAGCAGCGGCAAGCCGTCAGCGCCTTCGCTGATGTTGCGACGCAACAGTTGCGGGTTACGGAAATACGGCCCGGCGATCTGCTCGGGGGCCAGTTGATATACCGGGTTCGGTGAGGCTGATGCGGCGTCTCGATCCATGACACGTTCTCTCTTCCATAAGATGAACGCAGATTAGCGCCACGCAAACGCCTGTGTGCGGTAACTATGTATCGCGTCGTAACTCCGGACTGCGATCTTTTGGCGTCGCCATTTGAAAGCAAGATCAAAAGATCGCAGCCTCGTTGCCATGTAGGAGCTGCCGCAGGCTGCGATCTTTTGATGTTGGCTTTTCTGCGGGCAAAAAAAACGGTGCGCCGACCGAGCGCACCGTAAAGCCGTAGAACACACAACGAAGTGTTTGGTATCAATCAGTCCAGCAGCGCCAACGCTTCGGCGGTGCATTCCTGAATGCGCGCCCAGTCGCCGTTCTTGATCCACTCTGGATCAAGCATCCAGCTACCGCCCACGCACATGACGTTTTTCAGCGCCATGTAGCTCTTGATGTTGGCCGGGCCGACGCCGCCAGTCGGGCAGAATTTCACTTCGCCGAACGGGCCGCCGAGGGCCTTGATTGCCGCCACGCCACCGCTGACTTCAGCCGGGAACAGCTTGAAGCGGCGATAACCCAGACCGTAGCCTTCCATGATGCCGGAGGCGTTGCTGATGCCCGGCAACAGCGGAATCGGGCTGTCGACGCTGGCTTCCAGCAAATCACGGGTGATGCCCGGGGTGACGATGAATTGCGAACCGGCCGCTTCTGCCGCTGCGAGCATGTTGCGATCGAGTACGGTGCCGGCACCGGTCATCAGTTCCGGACGCTGCTCGCGCAGGATCTGGATGGCCTTGAGGCCGAACTGCGAACGCAGGGTCACTTCCAGCGCGGTCAGACCACCGGCGGCCAGGGCGTCGGCCAATGGCAGCACGTCCTGTTCGCGAGCGATGGTGATCACCGGCAGGATCCGCGCCTTGGCGCAGAGGCTGTCGATCAGGGCAACTTTGTCCGCCATGGAAACGGTCGGGGATGGGGTTGTCATAGCGGCTGTTCCTTGGCTCATGGGCACCAGTAAATCTCTAACGTAGGTTGCAGAAACGCGCGCACCGGCATGGCGGCAACGTCGTCGGATGCCAGCGCGGCATTCAGGGTGGTCAGCTTCGACTGACCGGAAATCGACAGAATCTTGTGCTTGGCCGACGCCAGCAGCGCACGGCTCATGGTCAAGCGCTGACGCGGCACGCTCGGCGCCAGCATCGGCCAGCAACGACGGGTGCCATCGGCCTGCAAGGCTTCGGTCAGGTTCGGGCTGTCGGGGAACAGCGACGCCGTGTGGCCGTCATCGCCCATGCCCAGCACCAGCACGTCAATCGGCGGCAACTCGGCGAGCAAGCGATCAGCCTGTTCGGCCGCCTGTTCGACGTTGGCCGCCGAGCTATAAAGGCTGAGCAACTGCGCCTTGGCCGCCGGGCCTTTGAGCAAGTACTGCTTGAGCAAACCGGCATTGCTGTCGGCGTGTTCAACCGGTACCCAACGCTCGTCGGCGAGGGTTACGACGACCTTCGACCAGTCCAGATCCTGCTTGGCCAGGTGCTGGAAAAACGCCACCGGGCTACGACCGCCCGACACCACCAGCACCGCGTTGCCGCGTGCCGCAATGGCGTCGCTCAATTGCTTGGCGACATTCAGCGCCAGACCTTCGGCCAACAGCACCGGGCTCTTGAATTCGTGAGCGTTTACGCCCGCAGGCAGTTGCACATCAGATATCGCCATACCACGACCTCCCGTCCCGCGTGATCAATGCAATGGAGCTCATCGGCCCCCACGACCCTGCCGCGTACGGCTTGGGCGCGTCACCGGATTTTTTCCACCCGGCGATCAACTGGTCACACCATTTCCACGCGGCTTCGATTTCATCTTTACGGACAAACAGGTTCTGATTGCCGTTCATCACTTCCAGCAACAACCGCTCGTAGGCATCGGGGATCCGCGCGCTACGCCAGGTGTCGGAGAAATTCAGTTGCAGCGGGCCGCTGCGCAGTTGCATGCCTTTGTCCAGGCCCTGCTCTTTGGTCATCACGCGCAAGGAAATGCCTTCGTCCGGTTGCAGGCGGATGATCAGTTTGTTGCTGATCTGCAAGCGCTGCTCGGGGGCGAAAATGTAGTGCGACGGTTCCTTGAAGTGGATGACGATCTGCGACAACTTTTGCGGCATGCGCTTGCCGGTACGCAGGTAAAACGGCACGCCAGCCCAGCGCCAGTTGCGGATGTCGGCACGCAGGGCAACGAAGGTTTCAGTGTCGCTCTGGGTGTTGGAATTCGGTTCTTCGAGGTAACCCGGTACGGATTTGCCTTCGCTGTGGCCGGCGATGTACTGGCCGCGCACCACTTGCGTGGTCAGGCCTTCCGGGCTGATCGGCGCGAGCGCCTTGAGCACTTTTACTTTCTCGTCACGGATGCTGTCGGCGGACAGGTCGGCCGGTGGGTCCATGGCGATCAGGCAGAGCAGCTGCAACAGGTGATTCTGGATCATGTCGCGCAGTTGGCCGGCCTTGTCGAAGTAGCCCCAACGGCCTTCGATGCCAACTTTCTCGGCCACGGTGATTTCCACGTGGGAGATGTAATTCTGGTTCCACTGGGTTTCGAACAGGCTGTTGGCGAAACGCAGGGCGATCAGATTCTGAACGGTTTCTTTGCCCAGATAGTGGTCGATGCGATAGGTGCGGTTCTCCGGAAAGAACTGCGCCACGGCGTCGTTCACTTTGCGCGACGATTCGAGGTCGGAGCCAATCGGTTTTTCCAGCACCACGCGGGTGTTTTCTGCCAGACCGACTTTCGCCAGGTTCTCGCAGATCGCGCCGTACACCGCTGCCGGTGTGGCGAAGTAGGCAATCATGCTTTGCGTGCTACCGGCCAGTTCGGCCAGCGCCACATAATCTTCGGATTTGAGGAAGTCGACGTGCAGATAGGTCAAGCGTGCCAGGAAACGCTCGGCAACGGCCTCGTCCAACTCTTTGCCTACATAGCGGCGCAGTTCGGCGGCGATGAACGCCATGTGCTGCTGCTGGGAACCTTCTTCACGGGCCAACGCGATGATGCGCGTGTCCTCGTGCAACAGGTCGGCGCCATCGAGGTGGTAAAGGGCGGGAAACAGCTTGCGCAGGGCCAGATCGCCAAGCGCGCCGAACAAGGCAAAGGTGCACGGTTCAACCGTAATCGAAGGCATGATGTTTGTTCTTTTATCAAGTTAAGCTACAAATACCTTTTTTCAAGGCATCACTCAAGGGAAAATGTAGTAATAACCACAACATTTTCGCAAAATACAGATTCCGAGTGGTGGTCGGTCGGAGCCATCAGTAGGATAGGCCACCGTGACGGGCCATATCAAAGGCCCAATTTGCATAGCCCGGCGCACCTTTGCGCAGGTGAATTAGGAATTCCATATGGACCGCGTGCGAAATTTACTGGAACAGATCCAGAGTCGCCTTGAAGACCTGAACAAGGCCGAACGCAAAGTCGCCGAGGTGATCCTGCTCAACCCGCAGCAGGCCACCCGCTTCAGCATCGCCGCCCTCGCCCAGGCGGCGTCGGTGAGCGAACCGACGGTCAACCGCTTCTGCCGTTCGTTCGGTGTCAGCGGCTATCCCGAACTAAAGCTGCAACTGGCGCAGAGCCTGGCCAGCGGCGCGGCGTATGTCAGTCGCGCGGTCGAGGCCGATGACAATCCCGAGGCGTACACGCAGAAAATTTTCGGCAGCGCCATTGCGTCGCTGGACAGCGCTTGTCAGGCGCTGGATCCGAACCTGATCAGCCGCGCCGTCGACCTGTTGATTCAGGCACGGCAGATCCACTTCTTTGGTCTCGGCGCTTCGGCGCCGGTGGCGCTGGATGCGCAGCACAAGTTTTTCCGTTTCAACCTGGCGGTTACCGCGCACGCCGATGTGTTGATGCAGCGGATGATTGCTTCGGTGGCGCACACCGGCGAGCTGTTCGTGATCATTTCCTACACCGGCCGCACCCGTGAACTGGTGGAAGTGGCGCGCATTGCTCGCGAGAACGGCGCTTCGGTGTTGGGTTTGACGGCGGAGAACTCGCCGCTGGCCAAGGCGAGTACCTTGAGCCTGAACATTCCGCTGCCGGAAGACACCGACATCTATATGCCGATGACCTCGCGGATCATTCAGTTGACGGTGCTGGATGTGCTGGCGACGGGGATGACGTTGCGGCGCGGGGTGGATTTCCAGCCGCATTTGCGCAAGATCAAAGAAAGCTTGAATGCCAGCCGGTATCCGGTGGGTGACGAGTTCAACTGATCCGGAATCTTGGCTGACTGATCTATCGCTATCGCTGGCAAGCCAGCTCCCACAGGGTTCGTGCCGAACATTAATTTTGCGGACACTCATAAAACTGTGGGAGCTGGCTTGCCAGCGATGGGGCCAGCTGAGACGACACAAAACTAAGCCGCGGCCCACGCCTGCAAACTCAAATGCGCCTTCTCCCCCGGCGCCAGGTGCAGGCTGTCCGTCCCGCCCGCCGCCGCTTCCACACAGACAAACTCCAGCACTTCATCCCAGCTCACGCCCAGCAACGGTCTTGCTCCCGGATGCCAGACCACCGTGTCGGCACTGTCACCGGTATCGATGCACAACTCGCGCTGCCAGGCGTGATCTTTCAGCTGCAATTCGCCGTCATGCTGGAACACCCGCTGACAACCGCCATCTACCCGCAACTCGCCTTCCTGCTGGCAAGACTGGCGGTTCAACTGGTCATAACCCTGTGCCCCTTCGAGCCCAGACAGCGCTATCTCACCGACATCGCCAATACGCCAATACGCGTGCAAAGCCTGGCTCAACTGGCACGGCATGTCGTCCTGATGCTCGGTGCTCAGACGTAACTCCATGCGTTCGCCAAGGTGCGCGTGCAGATCAACCTGCCAGTCGCACAGTTGCAATTGCCAGTGCAGGCGCACGCCATCGTCGGCGCTGCTGCTGTCGAGCAACTTCCAGTCGAGCAACCGCGCCCAGCCATGTGAAGGCCATGCGTTTTCGCTCGGATGACGGCCGTACCATGGCCAGCACACCGGCACACCGCCACGGATCGCCCCGACATGCGGCCACTTCGCCGCACACCACAACCATGGCTTTTGCCCGCGCGGTTGAAAGTGCAGCAACTGCGCGCCCTGACGACTGAACACCGCCTGACACAGCGGGTGATCGATCACCAACACGTCGCGCATCTGATAGCGCTCCCAGACGAACACCGGTTGTTCACGCAGGGATTTGAAAAAACGTTGTAGCGGATGCTCATGCATGGGCCACGGTCCTGAAAATCATGGGGGTACTTATCAATCCAAAAGCCTTGCACAGCACTTTGTGGCGAGGGGATTTATCCCCGATTGGCTGCGCAGCAGTCATGAAACCAGCAGATGCAGTCTGTCAGTGATATCGCGATTGCAGTGTTTGGGGCCGCTTCGCAGCCCATCGGGGATAAATCCCCTCGCCACAAAAAACTCTCCAGCCACAAAAGTCATCAAGCAACACATCAGACCTGTGTCACAAAAAAAAGCGGACAGCCTTGGCTGTCCGCAAATATGCGCACATAGAGAGGAGCTTATCGCAGACGCGTCAGAACGTAGACTGAATTTTCAGGCCAGCGACCAAAGCGTTGTCCACGTCATCCACACCGCCCGGGTGAGTGATGTATTGCAGGTTAGGACGTACGGTCAGCCAGTTGGTGACGTGGAAGCCGTAGTTGATCTCGTAGTTGTATTCGGTTTCACGAATCGGCGAGAACACCGGATTGTCGTAATCCGACACACCGTTGGACACGTTCAGCAGCTCGGCGTTTTTCTTCACGTCATCGTTGACGTGGATACGTGCCGCGCCGATACCGACGTCATCCTTCGGACGCGCGTCGAACGGGCCTTTGTAGACAAACATCACCGACTGGTAGTTGTCGATGAAGTTGGTGTCTTTGTCGTGGAACGTGGCGTTGGCCGCGATGTTCAGACCACGCGAGGCATCACCGTTGTGGCTGGTGAGTTGCTGTTGCGCGACGAACCAGTAGCCACTTTTGCTGCTGTGAGACTTGTAGGCGTCGCCAGTGGTAGCCGCGTCGAAACCGTTGACGTCTTCGCGAACGTCGTCGGCATCGGCCGTGCTCTTGTAGTAACCGACGCGGTATTCGCCCGGCAGACTGTTGACCTTCGGCGACCAGACCAATTCAACCGGAAGAACGGTACCTTTGGTGCCGCTGCCGCTGAGCTTGAAGCCGTTGCCGTGTTCCAGCTGCGACGGGTTCTGGTTGTATGCGCCGATCTGCGCGTAGAGCTCGTCGTTGATGTTGTACTTCACGCGGATCGCAGCCTGGCTAACCGGCCAGTTGTACCAGATGTTGGTGGCCCAGTTACCCACTTGGGAGCCACAGAACGCCAGGTTCTGGAAGTCGCACGGGAAGGTGTTGAAGTCTTCGCCTTCACCGAAGTAACCGGCCTTGACGTCGAGTTTGTTGTCGAAGAACTGGTGCTGAATCCACAATTGGGTCAGACGCACCATGTGGCCACGACCGTAAACTTCCTGCGAGGAACTGAGGGTGCCGGCACGCGGATCGCCAACGCGGTCGTTGGAAATGTTGTAGCCGTTACGGTTGGTCAGCTGGATCTTCGCCTGGGTGTTATCCCAGCCCCACAGCTTTTGCAGATCGAGTGCCACGCCCAGACCGAACTGGTCAGCGTAACGCGCAGTCTTGTCGTCGTTATAGCCACCGTTCAGGTTGCCCCCGACTTCCCCAACGTAGTCGGCCTTGATGTCGATACCCTGCTCGATCAGCTTGGTCCGCTCGCCACCCCAGTCACCGGTCATCCATTTCGAGTCGGAGCTGAAGGCATCCGCCGCCATGGCGTTACCGGCCAGCACCAATGCCGCCGCAGCTGACACTTGGCAGATCAACCGGGCATTGACGTGTTTCATTTTCATCCCTACATCCTCGTCTTTATTGTTATTAACTGTTTTTATCTAACGCGGTTTACATAAATTGCGATGGATTACAGGCAATCCGCCGCGTGCTCCTTGTGGAATCCAATCCCTGTGGGAGCTGGCTTGCCAGCGATGGCATCGACTCTGTTCCACTGTGAACCGAGTTGCCTGCATCGCTGGCAAGCCAGCTCCCACATGACTGCATTCCAACCTTGATCTGTTTACCGGCCTTTGAATTGGGCCACGTTCGCAGACCGCGCATCGGTCTGCGGTTGGCCGGCAGTGCCGAGGCGCTCGCCGGTCTTGGCATCAAACAACAACACTTTCGACGGATCGAATTGCAGCGTCAGGCTCTCGCCTACCTGCGGTGCCACGTCCGGAGCCAGTCGGCAGCAGACTTTGGTTTCGTTCAAATTGACGAACACCAGCGTGTCCGGTCCGGTCGGCTCGGTGACCTGCACTTCGGCACGAATGCTCGGCAGGCCGTTGCCCTCGCCGTTCGCTAGAACGATCTGCTCCGGGCGCAGGCCGAGAATCACTTCGCGATCTTCGAGACCGGCGTCCTGCATGCTCATCGGCAGCTCGCAACGGGCCTGGCCGCTGTCGAGCAGCGCCAGCAGACGACCGTCCTTGCGTTGAAGGCGTAGCGGGATGAAGTTCATCGGCGGCGAACCGATGAAGCTCGCGACGAACAGGTTGGCCGGGTCGTTGTAGATCTCTTTCGGCGTGCCGAACTGCTGAATGATGCCGTCCTTCATCACCGCCACTTTGTCGCCCAGAGTCATCGCTTCGATCTGGTCGTGGGTCACGTAGACCGTGGTGGTTTTCAGGCGCTGGTGCATCAGTTTCATTTCGGTGCGCATCTCGACACGCAGTTTGGCGTCGAGGTTGGACAGCGGTTCGTCGAACAGATAGATCTTCGGTCGACGCGCCAGGGCACGGCCCATCGCCACACGCTGTTGCTGACCACCGGAGAGCTGACCCGGCTTGCGGTTCAGCAGGTGTTCGATCTGCAGCAGTTTGGCGACACGCGCGACTTCTTCGTCGATTGCCGCCTGCGGCATCTTGCGAATCTTCAGGCCGAATTCGATGTTCTCGCGCACGCTCATGGTCGGGTACAGCGCGTAGGACTGGAACACCATGGCGATGTCGCGATCCTTCGGGCTCATGCCGCTGACGTCCTGATCACCAATCATGATCGCGCCGCCGGTGATGGTTTCGAGACCGGCGATGCAGTTCATCAACGTCGATTTGCCGCAGCCCGACGGGCCGACGAGGATCAGGAATTCGCCTTCCTTGATCGACAGTTCGATGTTCTTCAGGGTGTCCGGCAGGCCGGCACCGTAGGTCTTGTTTACGTTGCGAAGTTCGAGCGTTGCCATGATTACCCCTTGACTGCGCCGGCCGTCAGCCCGCGCACGAAATACTTGCCTGCGACCACATAGACCAGCAGGGTCGGCAGGCCGGCGATCATCGCCGCTGCCATATCAACGTTGTATTCCTTGGCGCCGGTGCTGGTGTTGACCAGGTTGTTCAGCGCTACCGTAATCGGCTGCGAATCACCGCTGGAGAACACCACACCGAACAGGAAGTCGTTCCAGATCTGGGTGAACTGCCAGATCAGGCAGACCATGATGATCGGCGTCGACATCGGCAGAATGATCCGCCGGAAAATCGTGAAGAAACCCGCGCCATCAAGGCGTGCGGCTTTCACCAGCGCATCCGGAATGCTCACGTAGTAGTTACGGAAGAACAGCGTGGTGAACGCCAGACCGTAGACCACGTGGATAAACACCAGGCCGGTGGTGGTGCTCGCCAGGCCCATTTTGCCGAGGGTGAACGAGGCCGGCAGCAGCACGGTCTGGAACGGCAGGAAGCAGCCGAACAACAGCAGACCGAAGAACAACTGCGAACCGCGGAAGCGCCAGAACGACAGCACATAACCGTTCAATGCGCCGATGCCGGTAGAGATGATGACTGCTGGAACGGTGATCTTGATCGAGTTCCAGAAGTAACCGTCAACGGTGGCCCAGGCCTTGACCCAGCCGATGCCGCTGACCACGGTCGGCCAGCTCAACAGGTTGCCGGTGCTGATGTCTTCCGGGGTCTTGAAGCTGGTCAACAACATGACCACCAGCGGCACCAGATACAGGAACACGGCAAAAATCAGCACCGCGTAGATCGCGATGCGACTCAGGCTGATAGCAGGTTTGGCAGCGAAACTAGTCATTGCGCTTGGTCCTCAGCTCGGAATACAGGTAAGGCACGATGATCGCGAGGATCGCGCCGAGCATCAGAATCGCACTGGCCGAGCCCATGCCCATCTGGCCGCGACTGAAGGTGAA
This sequence comes from Pseudomonas sp. PB103, assembly GCF_009764635.1. NCBI lineage: Bacteria > Pseudomonadati > Pseudomonadota > Gammaproteobacteria > Pseudomonadales > Pseudomonadaceae > Pseudomonas > Pseudomonas sp. PB103. The sequence continues at coordinate 15,619 of NZ_RWIL01000096.1, forward strand.
GGAATACATGAACATCGCGGGCAGGTCGGAGGAGTAACCCGGACCACCGGCGGTCATCGCCGCGACCAGGTCGAAGCTCTTGATCGCGATGTGCGCGAGAATCATCACCGCGCTGAAAAACACCGGACGCAGGCTTGGCAGCACGACTTTCCAGTAGATCATCGGCATGCTCGCGCCATCGATCTGCGCGGCACGGATGATCGATTGATCAACGCCACGCAGGCCGGCGAGGAACATCGCCATGATGAAACCCGAGGCTTGCCAGACAGCGGCGATCACCAGGCAGTACACCACGCGATCAGGGTCGATCAGCCAGTCGAGACGGAAGCCTTCCCAGCCCCAGTCACGCAACAATTTGTCCAGGCCCATGCCCGGGTTGAGCAGCCATTTCCACGCGGTACCGGTAACGATCATCGAGAGCGCCATCGGGTACAGGTAAATGGTGCGGATAAAGCCTTCGCGACGGATGCGCTGGTCGAGGAACACCGCCAGCAACACGCCGATCACCAAAGTGATGCCGATGAACATACCGCCGAACACCGCGAGGTTTTTGCTCGCGACCCACCAGCGATCGTTGTCGAACAACCGAGCGTATTGCGCCAGGCCAGCCCACTTGTAGTTGGGCAGGAACGTCGAGGTGGTGAACGACAGCACGAACGTCCACAGGATGTAGCCATAGAAGCCCACCAGCACGATGAACATGCTCGGCGCCAGCACCAGTTTTGGTAGCCAGCGCTGCAATGCATCGAACGGCGAGGCCTTGCTGAACACAGCAACAGAACTCATGGGGAAATCCAGTACAGGGAATAAAAACTACAGTGAGATCCCTTGTGGGAGCGAGCTCTGTGGCGAGGGGATTTATCCCCGATCGGCTGCGAAGCAGTCGCAAAACCATTGCATGCGGTGTTTCTGAAACTGCGCCGCTGCAACTTTCTGGGGTCGCTGCGCAACCCATCGGGGATAAATCCCCTCACCACAAAAGCCCGCCCCCACAGGAGAAGCCTGTGCTACCGATGCTTATTTAGCGGACTTGATCGCTGCGCCAAGTTTCTTGGCGGTGTCGGCCGGGTCGGCTTTCGGGTCGTTGATGTAGTTGGTCACGACATCAAAGAACGCGCCTTGCACCGCCAGCGTGGTCGCCATGTTGTGCGCCATGCTTGGTTGCAGGCCGCCGGATTTGGCGTCAGCCAGGAAGTCCTTGGCAGCAGTCTGTGCGCAGGAGTCGAAGCCCAACGCTTCCATGTTGTTCAACATGTCGTTGCGAACCGGGATCGAGCCTTTGTTGATGCTGAAGACTTTCTGGAAGTTTTCACCCAGTACGACTTTGGCGATGTCCTGCTGACCGGCTGCAGTGCCTGCGTCCTTCTGCTTGAACACGGCCAGCGAGTCGATGTTGTAAGTGAAGGCCTTGTCGGTGCCCGGGAAGGCTACGCACTGGTAATCCTTGCCGGCGATTTTCTTCGCGGCAGTCCATTCGGACTTGGCCCAGTCACCCATGATCTGCATGCCGGCCTTGCCGTTGATGACTTTGGCCGCTTCCAGGTTCCAGTCCTGACCTTTGCCGTCGGCGTCCATGTAGGTCGCGACTTTCTTCAGCTCGGTCAGCGCTTTGACCATTTCAGGACCGGTCAGCGCGCCGTTGTCCAGATCAACCAGGGCTTTCTTGTAACCATCGACACCCATGACCGAGAGCACCACGGCTTCGAACACGGTGCTGTCCTGCCAAGGCTGACCGCCGTGCGCCAGCGGGATGAAGCCCGCAGCCTTGAGTTTGTCGCCAGCGGCATAGAATTCTTCGAGGGTGGTCGGGTTCTTGGTAATACCGGCTTTCTTGAAGACTTCCGGGTTGATCCACAGCCAGTTCACGCGGTGAATGTTCACCGGCACGGCCACGTAATCACCGTCGTACTTCACGGTATCGGAGACTTTCTTGTCGAGCAGGCTGTCCCATTTTTCCGACTTGGCGACGTCTTTCAGCACGTCCGTGTCGAGCAGGCCGGTCGACGCCCATTCCTGGATGTCCGGGCCTTTGATCTGAGCAACGCCAGGCGGGTTGCCGGCGACTGCGCGGCTTTTCAGCACGGTCATGGCAGTCGCACCGCCACCACCGGCGACAGCGCCGTCTTTCCAGGTGAAACCGTCTTTTTCGACTTGCGCCTTGAGCACATCAACAGCGGCTTTTTCGCCACCGGACGTCCACCAGTGCACGACTTCGACCGAACCTTTGGATTCGGCAGCGGAAACACTGAGAGGCAGAATTGCGAGCGGGAACAGGGAGGCGACAGAAATGACAGTAGCGAGGCGAGAAATCGCATTCATCTGAGATGTACCTTTCTTGTTGTTATGCATGCAAGTCTGGTGCTTGCGCTGCACAGGAGTTTAAACAGGACGTTTCCCTTCGCAGGTAACGAAGGGACGCGCGAATGTCACCGCATGGTTACACAGGAGAACCCTGAGACAACTGCGCTAAAGCAGTCGCCATACTCGGTGACAAGGGTAGACGAGGGATCAGCACGGCTTGCCAGGCATGATACAGATCGGGCTTGCCCGCCCAGATATCGGCGCTTGGGGTGTTTTGCGGATTGAGTTCGTGGTGCCAGCTGCCGTCGCGACGATCGATGAAGTTCACTTCGCAGAATTCCCAGAACAGCCGGTACCAGCTTTCGTATTGCTCATCGCCGGTGCGTTTGAGCAAGGCACTGGCAGCCGCGCTGGCCTCGGCGTGCGTCCAGTGCAGACGGTGGCGGACCACGGCTTTGTTGCCCCAGTCGAGGGTGTAGACGATGCCCGGCAAACCATCGACGTTCCAGCCGTTGCGGCAGTTGTTCTCAAAGAGTTTCTGCGCGTCGGTCGCCAGCCAGCCGGGGGTGAGCATGCCAGCCTGGACCCGTGCAGCTTCGAGGTGTAACAGCAACCGCGCCCATTCGAAACCGTGGCCCGGCGTGGTGCCGTAGGGGCGGAAACCGTCAGCGGGATTGTCGTGGTTGTACTCGCGCAACGGTTGCCAGTCGCGGTCGAAGTGCTCGATGACCATGTAACCATTGGCGGCAGCGTGACCGTGGATCACCCGCTCGACGATGCGTTGCGCACGCACCAGCCAGCGCGGGTCTTCAGTGACATCGGCCAGTGCGAGGAATGCTTCGGTGGCGTGCATGTTGCTGTTGGCGCCCCGATAGGCTTCTTCTTCACTCCAGTCGCGATTGAAGAACTCGCGCATGGCGCCCTCTTCTTCGCTCCAGAAATAGGTGTCGATGATGTCGATGGCATCATCGAGTAACGCTTGGGCGCCGGGACGTTTGGCGACCACCGCGGAACTCGCGGCCAGCGCGACGAACGCGTGCAGGTAGGCGTTCTTGCCGGTGTTGTCGTCGCGGTGTTCGGCGACCGCAAACCAGCCACCGTGCAACGCATCACGCAACGGCCCACGCAGGGCGGCAATGCCATGATCGACCAGTTCGGCAAAACCCGGCAGGCCCTGAATGTGGGCCATGGCGAAGCTGTGGGTCATGCGCGCGGTGTTCATGGTTTCGGCTTGCGCGTTCGCGGGCAGACGGCCGCGTTCGTCGAGGTTGCCGAAGCCTTGCGGCAGTTTTGCTGCCTTGGCGAAATCCAGCAGGCGCAGGCCTTCGGCGGCGAGCCATTGCTGGTGGGCAGGGGCGTTCAGCCAACTGCTGAAGCCGGGTTGGAAGCGATCCATGGGTGGCCTTTTTTGTTGTTATGACTGCGCGGAGTCTAAACAACGGGCCGGGATGGGCTTGTAACGAAGGGGGCGGGTTTTGTCACTAGCCAGTGACATTGGCAAGAGCAGAGTCAAAAGATCGCAGCCTTCGGCAGCTCCTACAGGGATCAGTGTAGGAGCTGCCGGAGGCTGCGATCTGTTGATCTTCAATCCGCGGAACGCGGCAATTGCAGGGTCACCCGCAACCCACCCTCACGCAAATTCTGCAACGTCACTTCGCCGCCATGACTGTGAGCAATATTGCGCGCAATCCCCAACCCCAGCCCATACCCCTGCTGCTGCCCCGCCAACCGGAAGTGCGGCTCAAACACCTGCTCCAGCCGCTGCTCGGGCACACCCGGCCCTTCATCATCGACATGCAAGACAAACGCGCTGTCATCGTCATCGATGTGCAGATGCGCGTTCTGCCCATACTTCAACGCGTTGTCGATCAGGTTGCCGATACAACGCTTCAACGCCAGAGGCTTGCCCGGATACGCCGCCAGCGCGCGACCATGCTGAGTAACGCGACCATTGCCGTTCGGCGCCAGATACGGCTCGACCAGACAATCCAGCACATGGTTAAGGTCCACCGGCTCGATGTTCTCGTGGATGTCGGTGTCTTTCACGCATTGCAGCGCGCCTTTGACCAGCAACTCCAACTCATCCAGATCGCGGCCGAACTTGGCTTGCAGTTGCTCGTCTTCAAGCAATTCCACGCGCAAACGCAAACGGGTGATCGGCGTGCGCAAGTCATGGGAAATCGCGCTGAACAACTGGCTGCGCTCGGTCAGGTAACGGCTGATGCGTTCGCGCATGCTGTTGAAGGCGCGGCCCACTTCGACCACTTCACTGCCGCCGCCTTCAGCCACCGGCTCGACGTCGGCGCCCAGCGACATGTCCCGCGCGGCCCGTGCCAGGCGCTTGAGCGGTCGGCTCTGCCAGTGCACCAGCACACCGATGAACAGCAGCAGAAAACCGCTGGTGAGGACGATGAACCACACCTGTTGCGACGGCAGGCCTTGTTCTTCGAGGCTGGTGTACGGCTCCGGGAGCAAAGAAGCGATGTACAGCCATTCGCCCGGCGCCATCTGGATTTGCGTGACCAGCACGGGCGGGTTCACCGGCTCGAGGGTCAGCGCGTAATGCGCCCAGGAGCGTGGCAGCTCATCGAGTTTCAGCCCGGCATTGAAGATTCGCAGATCTTCGGGGCTGACAAAGGTCACCGAAATATCGGTGTCATGGCCCAAGGTCTGGCGCAGCACTTCGTCGACCGCTTTCATCACCGCGGCTTTACGCGGCGTAACCGGCAGCACGTCCATGCCCAACGGTTTGTCGTTGAGCGTCACCACGAAGCGGGTGCCGCCCATGCTGCGCAACTGATCGAGCACCAATGGCCGGTAAGCCACCGGCAACGAGCGGAAATAACTGACGCTGGCGGTCATCGAATGGGCGAGGCTGCGGGCGCTAGTGACCAAGCCTTCAAGCTGGGTGGCGCGCAGTTGCGAGACCCAGATCACGCTCGACAGCGTCTGTGCGAACAACACCGCCAACAGCGTCAGCAGCAACATCCGCCCGAGCAGCGAGCGCGGCACCGGTACCTTGGCGGCGAGTTTGCGCAGCGACTCAGTGACCATTGCCGGCAACCACGTTGGCTGCCAGTTGATAGCCGCTGCCACGTACGGTGCGGATCAGTCGTGGCGGTTTTTCCGTGTCGCGCAGACGCTGGCGCAAACGGCTGACGGCCATGTCGACGATGCGATCGAGTGGCATCAGATCGCGGCCCCGGGTGGCGTTGCCGATGGTGTCGCGGTCGAGGATTTCCTGCGGGTGATCGAGGAACAGTTTCAGCAGGGCGAAGTCGGCGCCGGAGAGAATCACTTCTTCGCCGTCGGTGTGAAAGAGACGATGGCTGACCATGTCCAGCCGCCATTCATCGAACGCCAGCACTTCGCTGCCGTTACGTTCCTGGCCGAATTGCGCGCGGCGCAGCAGGGCTTTGATCCGCGCTTGCAGTTCGCGCGGGCTGAAGGGTTTGCCGAGGTAATCGTCAGCGCCGAGTTCAAGACCGATCACGCGGTCGGCTTCGTCAGAACTGGCGGTGAGCATGATGATCGGCACCTGCGCCTGGCGCGGATGCTGACGCACCCAACGGCACAGGCTGAAGCCGTCTTCGTCGGGCAGCATGACATCGAGGATCACCAGATCGCTCGGCGCTTCATTGAGTGCCTGACGGAAACTGGCGCCATCGGCGGTGGCCCGCACCTGAAACCCGGCGCGGGTCAGGTAGGTTTCCAGCAACTCGCGTATTTCCTGGTCGTCATCGACCAACAATATCGACTTGTTGACTGAGCTCACTTCGAAGGCATCCTTGTTGTTGGAATTGGGGCGGATTATGCCTGATGAACCTTGGAGATTTGTTGTCTGTTCTGGCCTCATCGCTGGCAAGCCAGCTTCCACAAGGATCTGTGTCGTTCACAAAACCTGTGGGAGCTGGCTTGCCAGCGATGAAGGTGACTCGGTATCAATCCTGTTCGAGGGCCACACCCGCGCCAACGAGGCCAGAATACGGCGCTGTCACCAGCCACACCGGTATGCCTTTGAAGTAATCGCTCATGCAACCTTTGTCAGCGAAGCTACGGGCAAAACCGCTTTCGAGGAAGAAATCGGCAAAGCGTGGAATCACCCCGCCAACGATATACACCCCGCCACGCCCACCCGTGGTCAGCACGTTATTGCCGGCCACACGGCCGAGCCAGCAGCAGAACTGCTCGAGCACTTCCAGCGCAATCGGATCACCCGCCAGCCCGGCTGCGGTAATCGCTTCCGGCGTATCGAGTGTCGGTTCATGTCCGTCCACCGCGCAGATCGCCCGGTAAACCCTTGGCAAACCGCCGCCACTCAACGCCGTCTCGGCGCTGACATGGCCGATTTCGTTATGGATGTGCTGCCACAATTGCGTTTCACGCGGGCTGCTCAGCGGCAGATCGACGTGACCGCCCTCGCCCGGCAACGCCGCAAAACGACCTTCACCCAGATCAAGCAAAGTACCGACGCCAAGACCAGTGCCCGGGCCGATCACCACCGCCGGGCGCAACGGCTCCGGCGTACCCTCGCAGACCACGCGGAATTCGCCCGGCTGCAAACGGGTCATGCCCAGCGCCATCGCCGAGAAGTCGTTGACCAGCAACAACTGCTCGACCTGCAAGGTTTGGCAGAACGCCGTGCGGCTCAGCCGCCAGTGATTGTTGGTGAATTTGAATTCATCACCACTGACCGGGCCGGCCACCGACAGGCACACCGAACCGATCGAACCCGGCGCCAGACCGAGCCCGCTCAGGTAGAGGCTGATCGCCTCTTCCGGGCTGGCGTGGTCGGCCGTGGCCAAGACCTGAACCGATTCCAGTTGCTGGTTTTTCCACAACGCAAATCGCGCGTTGGTGCCTCCGATGTCACCGACCAAAGCCAGTTTCAATTAAGCGTCTCCAGGGCAGAAGTAAAGGCGCTGGCGCCCTGCTCCGCCGAGCTGAAGGCCATGCGCATGAAGCCAAACAATTCGCGTCCGCTGCCAATATTGTTGCCCAACAAGCCTTTGGCAGGTTCGCGCGCTGCAAATTCGTCGGCATCGACCTTGAGTTCCAAGGTGCCTTTGACGCCATCGACGCGGATGATATCGCCCTCTTGCACGCGCGCCAAAGCGCCACCGACATAAGCTTCGGGGCTGACGTGAATCGCCGCCGGGATTTTCCCCGAGGCGCCGGACATGCGCCCGTCAGTTACCAGCGCGACTTTGAAGCCGCGATCCTGCAGCACGCCGAGGAACGGCGTCATCTTGTGCAGCTCCGGCATGCCGTTGGAACGCGGGCCCTGGAAGCGCATCACCGCGACAAAATCTTTTTCCAGCAGACCGGCCTTGAACGCATCGGCAAGATCCTGTTGATCCTGGAACACCATCGCCGGTGCTTCGACGATCTGGTTTTCCAGCGCGACGGCGGACACTTTCATCACACCGCGACCGAGGTTGCCTTCCATCACACGCAAACCACCCTCCGCCGAGAACGCGCGGGCGACGGGACGCAGGATGTTTTCGTCGAGGCTGTCGACCGGGCCTTCGCGCCAGACCAGTTCACCGTTATCAAGGAACGGTTCTTTGGTGTATTTGCTCAAGCCGTGGCCGAGCACGGTGTTGACGTCTTCGTGCAACAGACCGGCGCCAAGCAGTTCGCGGATCAGGAACGACATGCCGCCCGCTGCCTGGAAGTGGTTGATGTCGGCTTTGCCGTTCGGATAGACGTGGCTCAGGGTCGGCACGACTTCGGAGAGGTCGGCCATGTCCTGCCAGGTCAGTTGAATGCCTGCGGCCATGGCGATGGCCGGCATGTGCAGGGTGTGGTTGGTCGAGCCGCCGGTGGCGTGCAACGCAACAATGGAGTTGACCAGCGACTTCTCGTCGACGATTTCGCCGATCGGCATGAAGTTGCCGTTTTGTTTGGTCAGGCGCGTCACTTGATGCGCGGCTTCGCGGGTCAGCGCGTCACGCAGCGGCGTGTTCGGGTTGACGAACGAGGCACCCGGCAAGTGCAGGCCCATGACTTCCATCAGCAACTGGTTGGTGTTTGCGGTGCCGTAGAAGGTGCAGGTGCCCGGGCTGTGGTAGGACTTCATCTCCGATTCCAGCAGCTCTTCGCGGGTGGCTTTGCCTTCGGCGTACTTCTGGCGGACGTCAGCTTTTTCCTTGTTGGAAATCCCCGAGACCATCGGCCCGCCCGGTACGAAAATCGTCGGCAGGTGGCCGAAACGCAGCGAGCCCATCATCAAACCCGGCACGATCTTGTCGCAGATGCCGAGCATCAGCGCGCCGTCGAACATGTTGTGCGAGAGCGCCACCGCAGTAGACATGGCGATCACTTCGCGGCTCGGCAGGCTCAGTTCCATGCCCGGCTCGCCCTGGGTCACGCCGTCGCACATCGCCGGGGTACCGCCGGCGAACTGGCCGACCGAGCCGATCTCGCGCAGGGCGTTCTTGATCTGTTCCGGGAACACTTCATACGGCTGGTGCGCCGAGAGCATGTCGTTATACGAAGAAACAATGGCGATGTTCGCCGAGTTCATCATCCGCAAGCTGTGTTTGTCTTCACTGCCGCAACCGGCCACGCCGTGGGCGAAGTTGGCGCATTGCAGCTTGCCGCGCATCGGCCCGTCAGTGGCGGCGCCGCGAATCAGTGCAAGGTAAGCCTGACGCGTGGCGCGGCTGCGGGCGATAAGCCGTTCGGTGACCTCAAGAACGCGGGGATGCATGTGTAGAACTCCAGGCTAACGGATGTGGCGACCTGATTGTCTATGCTGATCAAACGCCGTTGTTGTTGGAATGACAAACGGCTTTTTTGACCAATCGGACCAGTTGATTCAGGTCACTCGTTGTAGATAAAACAAAATATTGCCACTAAAAAGGCTTGTTTTCTATTTTTATGCGAATAATCTTGTAATTCCAACAACAAAACGACGGCGGCGCTGTTCCATGACTCTACGAATCGCAATCAATGGTTTTGGCCGCATCGGCCGTAATGTCCTGCGCGCACTGTATACCCAAGGCTATCGACAGGATTTGCAGATCGTCGCCATCAACGATCTGGGCGACAGCTCGATCAATGCCCATCTGCTCAAATACGACACCGTTCACGGCACGTTTGACGCGCAAGTCGAACATGACAATGAAAGCCTGACCGTCAACGGCGACCGCATTGCGGTCAGCGCCATTCGCAACCCGGCCGAACTGCCATGGGCGGCGGAAAAGATTGATGTGGTGTTCGAATGCACCGGTCTCTTTACCGATCGCGCCAAAGCGGCCGCGCATATTACTGCCGGTGCGCGCAAAGTGATCATCTCGGCCCCGGCCAAAGGCGCCGACGCCACCGTCGTATATGGTGTGAACCACGACATTCTGCGCCAGTCGCACCAGATCATCTCCAACGCTTCGTGCACCACCAACTGCCTGGCACCGGTGGCGCAGGTGCTGCACCGTGAGTTGGGCATCGAAAGCGGTCTGATGACCACCATCCATGCCTACACCAACGATCAGAACCTGACCGACGTTTATCACACCGACCCGTACCGCGCGCGTTCAGCCACGCAGAACATGATCCCGAGCAAGACCGGCGCCGCTGAAGCGGTGGGCCTGGTGCTGCCGGAACTGGCCGGCAAACTGACCGGCATGGCGGTGCGGGTGCCGGTGATCAATGTGTCGCTGGTGGACCTGACCGTACAGCTGAAAAAAGAAGCCAGCGCCGAAGAGGTCAACGCGCTGATGAAATCCGCTAGCCAGCACTCGAAGATTCTCGGTTTCAACACCCTGCCGCTGGTGTCCAGCGACTTCAACCACAACCCGCTGTCGTCGATCTTCGACGCCAACCACACCAAATCCAGCGGCAAACTGCTGAAGGTGCTGGCCTGGTACGACAACGAATGGGGCTTCTCCAACCGCATGCTGGATAACTGCCTGGCGCTGTGTAACGCCGAGTAATCCGACATTGGCGGGGTGCGCTCACCTGATGGCCTAACGTAAATCCAGGTAGGAGCTGCCGCGGGCTGCGATCTTTTGATCTTGTTTTTAAGATCAACATCAAAAGATCGCAGCCTTCGGCAGCTCCTACATTTATCTGCTTTGATCGCAAAACAATACTTGACCATTCAACTAGATGATAAGCATTATCATTCGCTCGAAATGGATCAGGTTCCCCCGTGAGTCAATCGCGCTTCAACCACGTCTTCCTCACCCAGCGCACTTCCTTGCTGCGCACGCTGGAACGGATGGTCAACAATCACAGCACCGCTGAAGACCTGTTGCAGGAGACCTACCTGCGCGTGACGCGGGCGCTGAGCGAGCGGGCCATCGATCACCTCGAACCTTTTGTCTTCCAGACCGCGCGCAATCTGGCGCTGGATCATTTGCGCGCGCGCAAGATTCATTCACGGACGATGGTCGATGACGTGCCGCAAGACGTCGTGCATAGCATCGCCGCCCCTGCCAGCAGCGCCGAAGACGCCGCCCACGCCGAACAACTGCTGGAGCGCTTGAACGTGAGCCTCAGTCAACTCAGCCCGCGTCAGCAGCAGATTTTTATTCTCAGCCGCCTGCACGGCAACAGCTACCAGGAAATCGCTGACGAACTGAACGTGTCCCTCAGCACCGTGCAGAAAGAATTGAAACTGATCATGTCCATTTGCATCGGCGTCGCCGAACGACACGACAGCAGCGGCACGCTGTAAGCTTAAAGCTCCAAGTAAAAACGAAAAGCAGTACACGCATCTGGCTTGCAGCTTGCAGCTTGAAGCTTGAAACTGCTTCGCCAGAAGCCCTGAGGAAACACCGTGACGGACACCCACCGCTCGCCTTCGCCGGATTCGGCGCAGGACGCTGCAAACGCAATGGACCAGGCACTCGACTGGCTCATCGTGCTCGGCAGCCCGGACGAGGAGCAGACCCGGCAGTTCCATGCCTGGCTGGCGGCGGATCCGTTGAATGCTGAAGCGTTCGCCAAGGCGCAAGCGATCTGGGACGGCCCGTTAGTGGTTCAATGCGCGCAAAGCCTCGCGGCGAAACCGGCCAAGGTCACCTTCCTCAAGCGTTTGCGCCCGCACTGGAAACCACTGGCCACGGCCGCTGTGCTGGTACTCGGGCTGTTCAGTTTCAGCAATTTGCCAATGCGCCTGCAGGCCGATCATTTGACGGTGGTGGGCGAGCGTCAGCGCCTGCAACTGGAGGACGGCTCGAAAGTCCTGCTCAACACCAATTCCGCTTTCTCCAGCACGATCAACGATCAACAGCGCGTCGCGCGGTTGTATCAGGGTGAAGCGTATTTCGAGATCGCCGGCAGCCGCACTCAGCCCCTGGAAATCGATGCCGGCCCGGTCAAGGCCAGCGTGCGTGACACTGCGTTCGCCGTGCGTTATCTCGATGGCGTGACGCAGGTCAACGTGCAACGCGGCGATGTCGATTTGCGCGCGACCCATAACGATGCCCGCGTGCGCTTGTCGGCCGGCGAAAGCATCCGCATCGGCCCGAACGGTTTTGATCGCCCGGCCAAACTCGATGCTGCGACCGATCTGGCCTGGGTTCAGGGCCGACTGGTGTTCGAGAATTGCCCGCTGAATCAAGTGCTGGCCGAGCTGCGCCGCTACTACCCGGGCTGGATCATCAACACCAACGAGCAGTTGGCCGACGTCGCCGTGACCGGCAATTACCGCCTCGATCAACCGCTCGACGTAGTCCGTTCCCTCGCCCACATCACCTCGGCGCGCCTGCAGGAATTCCCGGCGCTGGTGATCTTGAACTAAATGAGAATTATTTTTACTCGATAGCCGAAGCCCGTTCGTCTCGTTATAGCCAATGCAATTGATTCGCATCCTCGGAAGTGAATCAGCACCTATAAAGATTCGTGCGACACGGAGCGCTATCGATGTCCTCACGCCTTACCCGCCAGACCTCATCCCCTTCCCGCGTATTGTCGCTGCTGACCGCTGCCATCCTGATGGCCGGCACCGCGCCACTGATGGCTGCCACCGAGCAACCGGCACGCAACATGGGTGATTACTCGTTCTCCATCAGTCAGCAACCGCTGGTGTCGGCGCTCAATGCGTTCACCGCTGTGACAGGCTGGCAGGTCGGTTTGCCGGCGGAACTGGGGCAGAACGTATCGTCGCCGGGTGTGCGCGGTTCGCTGCCACCGGAAAAAGCCCTCGAGCGTCTGTTGGTGGGGACCAACCTGAGCTTCCGCAAGCTGAGCAACAACAACGTCGTGCTGGAAAAACGCAACGCCAGCGGCACGCTCAATCTGGATCAGGTGACCATCAGCGCCACGCGTCAGGAACAGTCGGTGAATAGCGTGCCGGCCACCGTCAGCGTGCAGACCCGCGAAGATCTCGATCGCAACAACGTCAACTCGATCAAGGATCTGGTGCGTTACGAGCCGGGCGTTTCGGTGGGCGGTGCCGGTCAGCGTGCCGGCATCACCGGCTACAACATTCGTGGTATCGATGGCGACCGCGTCCTGACCCAGGTCGACGGCGTGCAAGTGCCGGACAGTTTCTTCAACGGCCCTTACGCACAGACCAACCGCAATTACGTCGACCCGGAAATCGTCAAACGCGTCGAAATTCTTCGTGGCCCGGCCTCGGTGCTGTACGGCAGCAATGCGATTGGCGGCGCCGTCAGCTACTACACCCTCGACCCGGACGACATCATCAAGCCTGGCCAGGACGTCGGCGCCCGGCTGAAAACCGGTTACAGCTCGGCCGATGACAGCTGGCTGACCTCCGGCACCGTCGCTGGCCGCACCGGCGACTTCGACGGCTTGCTGCACCTGAGCCAGCGCAACGGTCATGAAACCGAATCCTACGGCGAAACCGGCGGCACCGGCCTGAACCGCACCGAGGCCAACCCGGAAGACGTGCGCACCACCAACGTGCTGGCCAAACTCGGCTGGAACTACGCTGACGACGCGCGCTTCGGCCTGACCTACGAACACTACAAAGACGATCGCGACACCAACCAGTTGAGCGCCGTCGGTGGCCCGTTCAACGCTGGACGCGGGTTTGGTTTCTACAAGGCGCGCACCGGCAACGACACCGTCACCCGCGAGCGTTTTGGTCTGGAACACCGCTTCGCACTGGACACTGTGCTGGCCGACAACATCAAGTGGTCCCTCAACTATCAGATCGCCAAGACCGACCAGAGCACCCAGGAAATCTACGCGCCGTCGCGCACCGTGTTGCGTAATCGCGACACCAATTACAAGGATCGCCAGTGGGTGTTCGATGCGCAGGCTGACAAGTCGTTTGCCATCGCCGACACCGATCACACCATCACCTACGGCACGACCATCAAGCAGGACAAAGTCACCGGACTGCGCACCGGCAACGGCACCTGCCTGACCGTCAGCGGCGCCTGCCGGGTAATCGGTGCGCCAAGCGCCGCCGACACCCTGAAACCAGCCAGCGACTTCCCGGATCCGACCATCAACAGCTACAGCCTGTTCGCGCAGGATCAGATCAGTTGGGGCAACTGGACGTTCCTGCCGGGCGCACGCTACGACTACACCCAACTCAAGCCGCACATCACCGATGAGTTCCTCGCCACTGCCGACCAGAGCGGTAACGGTCAAGTCAGCGACAAGGAAAAAACCTGGCATCGTCTGTCGCCGAAGTTCGGCACGACCTACAGCTTCAACGATAACTACACCTGGTACGGTCAGTACGCCGAAGGCTTCCGCACGCCGACCGCCAAGGCCTTGTACGGCCGCTTTGAAAACCTCGCGGGCGGCTACCAGGTCGCGCCGAACCCGGATCTTGAACCGGAAAAAAGCAAAAGCTATGAAACCGGCCTGCGTGGCCAGTTTGAAGCGGGCACCTTCGACGTCGCGGTGTTCTACAACAAATACCGTGATTTCATCGATGAAAACGCGATCACTCCCGGCTACAGCGAGACCACGTTCCAGAGCAACAACATCAAACACGCCACCATCAAAGGCGTGGAGCTCAAGGGTCGCCTGAACCTCGACACCTTCGGCGCACCGACCGGCCTCTACACCCAAGGCTCGATGGCGTACCTGTATGGCCGCAATGACGACAGCGGTCAGCCGCTGAACAGCGTCAACCCGCTGACCGGCGTGTTCGGTCTCGGTTACGACCAGGACAAATACGGCGCACTGCTGAGCTGGACGCTGGTCAAGCGCAAGGATCGTGTCGACAGCACCATGTTCAAGACGCCGGACGGCACCAGCACCCAGTTCAAGACCCCGGGTTATGGCGTGCTCGATCTGGCGGGTTTCTACAAAGTCACCGACGACGTGACTGTCAACGCCGGTCTCTACAACCTGACCGACAAGAAATACTGGCAGTGGGATGACGTGCGCGGTTACGACAGCGTCGGCGAAGCCTCGGTCACGCAGCCGGCCAACCTTGATCGCCTGACCCAACCGGGCCGCAACTTCGCGATCAATCTGGTCTGGGACATCTGATCCGGCAAACCTCACGGCGCGTGTTCATGCACCGCCCCGTGAGGTTTTTTTACGCTCGCGCGCTGGCTGGTTCGTCTCGTTAGCAAGCGCCTCAATTTCTCAAGGATTTGTCATGACCGCTCAAGACACCGAACAACGCCCTGCCCTGCGTTCGCAACGCTTGAACCAGATCACCAACGAGCCGCACACCAAGCTCGATGCGCTGGTCAAGGCGCATGCGCCGTTCGAGACCCGCGCCAACTTCGCCCGTTTCGTGGTCGCGCAGTACCTGTTCCAGTCGGAACTGGTCGACCTGTATAACGATGCCGAACTGACCGCGATCGTGCCTGACCTGCCCGCGCGTTGCCGCGCCGAAGCGGCCAGGGCTGACCTCGCCGACCTCGACACCGAAGTCCCTGCACCGGTCCCCGGCGCGGTAAAAAACCCGAGCAAGGCCCGTGCACTCGGCTGGATCTTTGTGTCCGAAGGTTCGAAGCTTGGCGCTGCGTTCCTGATCAAACGCGCGGTGGCGCTGGAACTGAGCGAAACGTTCGGCGCCCGTCACCTCGGTGAGCCCGAAGGTGGTCGTGCCGAAGGCTGGAAGCGTTTCGTGCGTACCCTCGATTCGCTGCAGTTCAGTGCTGAAGAAGAAGCCGAAGTGGAGCAAGGCGCGATCGACGCGTTCAACCGCTTCACCGTGCTGCTGGAACAGGCTTACGCCACCGAAGCCGAACTCGCCTGAGCCACACAAATCCCCCTGTAGGAGCTGCCGCAGGCTGCGATCTTTTGATCTTGAAAACAACATCAAAAGATCGCAGCCTGCGG
>NZ_RWIL01000097.1:0-41685 GCF_009764635.1 Pseudomonas sp. PB103
TGCGATCTTTTGATCTTGTTTTAAGATCAAGATCAAAAGATCGCAGCCTGCGGCAGCTCCTACAGTGGGCGTTCGGTATTCAGTGTTGTTGCCGGCTCAAACACTCCAGCAAACAACCAGGATCCAGCACCTCGTCATTCACATAAATCCCGCGTTCGGCATCGTACGTGCGAATAAACACCCGCACCGTCGCATCCGCCACCGTCGGCAGTTGCGAATCGTAGAACTCATGGTCATCCGGGATCACCACAAAATCCTGCGGCGCCGTATCGTCGTAAGGCTTGGGCGGCGT
This sequence comes from Pseudomonas sp. PB103, assembly GCF_009764635.1. Lineage (NCBI taxonomy): Bacteria > Pseudomonadati > Pseudomonadota > Gammaproteobacteria > Pseudomonadales > Pseudomonadaceae > Pseudomonas > Pseudomonas sp. PB103. The sequence continues at coordinate 293 of NZ_RWIL01000097.1, forward strand.
GGAATTCAGCGAATACGGGGCAGGGTGGGCAAAAGGCTGGTTCGGCCCGTAGTAAACAAAATTGCTGTCCAGCGCCTGCGCCTGAGTGGCAGCAAGCAGACAACCCAGCAACAACAGCCGATCGAGCATTAGCATGGCGGCACCTGCGAGTGCGGTATTCCCCAAGGCTATTAACTATAGCTGCCCACGCCACTAACGCCCGATCCACATCGGATCCCTGTAGGAGCTGCCGAAGGCTGCGATCTTTTGATCTTTGAAAGCAGGATCAAAAGATCGTCCGAGCGCGGCCCGAGCCTGCTGCAGCTCCTACATTCAGGAAACCGGGTGGATCGTATGTCTAGGCTCTGCACATAGATCCGTCCCACACGTCTTGAGCACATAGCCGATTGCACGAAGAAACTCTTCGTTATCCCCGTCTGCAAGAACCTGGGACAGGTATTCGCTGATGGCTTCGTCACTGTCCAGCAATGCTGCCACGTCGAAATTCGTTAACTTCTGGCTCATGGTTAAACCTCCTTAGCTATTTTTTGTGCGCGTCGGATGTCTGCGCTTCGTGAGGATATCCATGTGAGCCGAGTTGAATAGTCAGCCGTGTCCGCTATCTGTTTTGATAATTCGCCGACACTTGTAGGCATAAACACTCAGATATGTAGGAGCTGCCGAAGGCTGCGATCTTTTGATCTTGATCTTAAAACAAGATCAAAAGATCGTCCGAACGCGGCCCGAGCCTTCGGCAGCTCCTACAGGGGGAATGGCTTACAAGTTTGCAACAATCGGGATTGGCGGGGTGATCTAGACTCGGTTTCGCTCAATCACGAGCATCGTTTGGAGTGCGCCATGGAAGTGCCCAACAATAAAACCGCCATCGAGAGCAATCGACAGGCGTGGAACGATTCCGCCCGCCACCATGAGGATTCGCCTGACTGGCAGGCCTTGCTTGCCGAAGTTGCGCAGGCGGATTTCTCTTGTCTTGATGAGACGTTGAGCGGGTTGCTGGAGGTCGATGGTAAGGATGTGATTCAACTGGGCTGTAACAACGGCCGCGAGAGTCTGTCGCTGTTTGCCCACGGTGCGAAGAGTGTGGTCGGGGTCGATCAGTCGGCGGCGTTTCTCGATCAGGCGCGTGAGCTGAACAAGCGTTCACCGCACAACGCTGAATTCATCGAGACCGATATCCATCATTTGCCGGCGTCTTTGCACAACCGTTTTGACGTGGCGCTGATCACCATTGGTGTCTTCGGCTGGATGCCGGACATTGGCGAGTTTTTCCGCCATGTCGCTGCGACGCTGAAACCGGGTGGCAAACTGGTGATCTACGAAACCCATCCGTTTCTGGAAATGGTTGATCCCGATGCCGAGGATCCGTATCGCCTCGACAGCTCATACTTCCGCAACGAGCCGTTTGTGCAGGAGGAGCCGATTGTGTATGTCGGTAAGGTCGAGCAGCAGGCAGCGAAGTCGTATTGGTTTGTGCACACGCTGGGGGATATTTTCAGTGGTGCGATTGCGACAGGGCTGAACATTGCGCACTTCAGGGAGTATGCGCATTCGAATCGGGAAGAGGTGTATGACCAGTACCTGAATCGCGAGGCGCAGATGCCGATGTGTTTTACCCTTGTCGCTATCAAGGCCTGATATTTATCGTTGCGGCTACTGGCCTCATCGCTGGCAAGCCAGCTCCCACAGGATTTTGTGTCGTACAGATATAAGCGGTACACCGCAAAACCCTGTGGGAGCTGGCTTGCCAGCGATGGCAGCCTCAAAGAGGCCACTCATTTCAGATCTGAATCAAGCCTGCGCCGCCGCACTCACCACCGGCCGCCCCGGTTTGCGCAGCGGTTCCAGCCGCGAACCCTCATACCGCGTTTCGCGGAAAAACTTCCAGCGGCCAAACAGGCAATACACGTGCATCACGCGCCCCTGCTCGTGATAGCCCATCCGCATATGCAGCTTCAGCGCCGGAATGTTGTGCGTCTCGCAAACGTCCACCACCTTGTTGCAACCCTGCGCCGCCATGGCCTCCCACAGCGCCACCTGCACGTCCACCGAAAGGCTGCTACCGAAGTAGGTGCGGATCATCTCGCCGCCAAACTCAAAGAATTCACCCGGCTTCACCGGGAACGTGCAGCCGTAATAATGACGGTCGTGATAGTCGCGAATGCTGCCCCAGATAAACCCGACCGCATGCCCGTCCGCATCGACGTACATGTGCCCGGTGTGACCCTCGGCGGCAAGTTCTGCCATGGTCTCGACCCGGTCGCCAAAATGCTTTGTGAACGCAACAGCATTCTCCGCCGTGATGTCGACTTTGCGCAGGCCCTCGTAGGGGCGCAGCTTGTGCGGCGGCATCGGGCTGACCAGGTCGCGCTCCATCCACAGCAGCTCCCAATGGAAAAACACGTAGCGTTTCCACAGCGTGCCGAAGGTGCGGCCGAGGCCTTTCTGGCGGATGCGTTCTTGTAGTTTAGTGATGACGCTCATGATGCCCTCCGTGGCCGTAGCCCGGGTGTTGTGGATGGTGCTTTTGAGGGTATAGATCACCCGTGCAAATTCATTTCAAAGTGCCATCTTCGAAAGTATTGCAAGGTATGTAACTCAATCGAGTGCCGCGGCACCGCGTAGAAAATCCTTGTTCAGATCGGTGTAGGAAACCCGTGCAACACCTGCCAGCCGCTGCTCTAGCACGCGGCTCAGGGATTCGTCGGGGTTGAGGTAGGCGTCACCGAAGTCGGCGTCGAGTTGCGTCGGGTGTGCGACGATTTCCAGCACGCCGTCGGTCGGCGCGCTGTCATTACGCAGGTCGATCGGCGTGCACACATAGTCAGCGGTGATACCGGCCAGACTCTGCAGACGCCAGTTGAGCAAACCCTTGAACACACGCTTGGGCAGATTGAGGTTCTGCCCCAGGTTACGCGCCAGCCGAATCGGCACACCTTGCTGGGCGGCAAACCGCGCGACGATCTCGCCAATCGGCCAGATGTTGTGCACGTGCTGATGCGAATCGATATGGCTGGGGCGCATGCCGTGGTCGACGCAACGCTGCCACTGCGCCTGCAACTCCTGATGCACCGCGTCACGGTCTTCGCGGCCGAGCCAGAGGCTGTGGCGCGGCAGGCTAAGGTCGAACACGCCGTGGTCATCGCAAAAGGTGCGGCGAGCAAGAATCGCCTGGCTCAGGGGGCGTCCGTAGGTCAGGTTGAAATGCAAACCGACCCGGCCTTGCAACGTCGGGTGTCGGGCCATGGCACATGCCGCTTCAAACGCCGGCATGTTGGCCATCGCGGTGGCAGAACTGATGACCCCGGCCTGAAACGCGGCAAAGATCACTGCGTTTTCGTTCGGGCTGAGGCCGAAATCGTCAGCGTTGACTATGACTTGGCGAGGCATGTTCGCCCTCCGTGGTGACCGCGACAGGTTTCAGTGGTGGTTTCGCCGGCTCGGCACGCCGCGCGCGCCAGGCTTGCACGAGCGGTTTGAGTCGATGCCACAGGCGCAAGCCCAGTCCGAGCACAAGGCCACTTGGCCGCCAGGAATAGAAACTCCAGCGCCAGTGCTCAAGTTGCCCGGTCATGCGTTCGTGCAGTTGATGGCTGGAGTTTTCCAGGCTGACCCGCGAGGCATCGATCCAGCGCCAGTTGTCGTCCAGCCCCCAGCGAATCCATTCCTCCAGCAGCACCCGGCCGCTGCCCAGGTCGGCGTATTGCGGCAGAAAGGCGAGGTTGTAATCGTAGAGCCGACCCTGCTCCAGCAGGCCGAGGCGATAGCTGATGCAGCGGCCGTTCAGCTCCAGCGTCACCACGCGCACCAGACCTTGGCCGGCGAGGGCGGTGAAGGCGCGTTCGATCAATTGCCGGCTGTGTTCGCTGGCAAAAATCCCCACGCCTTCGTCACCTTTCCAGCTCACCGCTTCGACTTCGCTGATGGCTTGCAACAACGGCCCCATGCTTGTCGCATCGGGAATGATCCTGCGCACTTGGGCACCACACGCGGCAATTCGCTTGCGCGCGCGCCGCAGCTTATAGCGTGGATCGCCAGACACTTCTTGATGATCGGCCTCGCTGATCAGGTGCACCGGCACTCGACAACTCAGCCGTCGTTCACCGGTGGAGCTGTGCGCCATCCATTCGGTGAGCGCGCTTTCTTCTCCGGCAGGTTCGGAGAGTTCATTGAGTTGCAGCAGCGCATGGGGCAGACGTTGGCGAATCATATCCAGCGCCTGACGCATGTCCTCACCGCCCAACGACGACAGCAGTGCCAAGCGATCTGCCAGCGGATACCCCAAGTGATGCAGCACTCGAAACGGCACGCCGGCAAAGCGCTCGCGACTCGCCACGAGCGGCAGGCACAAACGCAATTCGTCCGCTTCCCAGCCCAGCAGGATGTGCAACCGCTCATCCGTGCCAAGGGCCTGCTCGGCCGCGCACAACCAACCGAGGTTGTTGAACGGCGTGTGATCCGTCACCCGCAAGCGCAACGCTTCATACGCTGCTTCGGGGAAATCGGCGGCGCACAGTGAAGTGCGCCATTCAAATCGCGTCAGCATAGGCTCAGGCCGCCGTGGCTGTTACGGGTGGACGGGACGGTTTGCGCAACGCATCCAGACGCGAGCCGCTATAGCGGCTTTCGCGGTAGAAGCGCCAGCGACCGAACAGGGTGTACACATTCATGATGCGGTTTTGCTCGGTGTAGCCCATGCGCAAGTGCAGCTTGAGCGCCGGGATGTTGTGGAATTCGCAGACGTCGACGACCTTGTTGCAACCTTGCGCGGCCATGGCTTTCCACAGCTCCAGTTGCAGGTCCACCGACAGTTCTGTGCCCCAATAGGCGCGGGTCAGTTCGCCGCCGAACTCGAAGAACTCGCCGGGTTTCACCGGGAACATGCAGCCGTAGTAATGCCGGTCGAAATAGTCCCGCGAACTGCCCCAGATAAACGCCACGGCATCGCCCTGATCGTCCAGGTGCATGTGCCCGGTGTGGCCCTCATTGGCGAGTTCGGCCATGGTGCCGACGCGGTCGCCGAAGTAACGGGCGAAGGCGCTGGCGTTGTCTGGCGTGATCTTCACCACCCGCAGCGGCGGGTAGGGTTTGAGGTTGTGCGGCGGCACCGGGCTGACCAGATCGCGCTCCATCCACAGCAGTTCCTGGTGGGAAAAAATGTAGTGTTTCCAGGCTTTCGCCAAAGTGGCGCGCAGGCCTTTTTGTTTGATGTGTTCGCTGAGTTTGCTGACGATGCCCATGTTGTGTACTCCTGAACCTTGGCACGGCGAACCCTGTGGGGTGAGGCTTTTGTGGTGAGGCTCCTGAGGTAACGGGGTTCTGTGGTGATGAACTTTTGTGGTGAGGGGATTTATCCCCGATCGGCTGCGTAGCAGTCGTCGCTTCTCTAACTTGAAAAGCGGGGGCCGCTTCGCAGCCCATCGGGGATAAATCCCCTCGCCACAAAAACTGTTCAACACAACTTCCATCACCACAAACTCCCTTCATAAAAAAGCTTCATCACCACAGTTTTCAGGTTCGCCTGGCCTTTCTCATGATTGTTCGGAATTGGCTTCATGACGCGATCCAGCTCAGTGCAAACAGGGTCTGGCCTGGCAGATCAAAGCTGACGCGTCCATCGCGGCAGGTGAACGGTGCGTCGCGGCTGCGGTTGTCAGCGCCGAAGTAGCGTAGGGCGCCGTTGTTCAGCGGGCACTTGGCGCCGCTCAGATTCATGCGTTGCAGACGCGTGCCTTTGTTCACCCCGAGCAAGCCACGCTGCTCGTCGCCGGCCATCGCCAGCACATCGACTTCAAAGGAATCGTTCTCCAGCCACAGCACCTGATGCAGCCAGTGCTCAGCGATAAACTGCTGCGCCAGACCTACAGGTTTCAGCTCGAAGCGCTGTTCATCCGCCGAGACCCGCAACATGCCTTTGGGATACTGCGGCTCATCGGCAGCCTGGAACCAACTGAGCATGCTCAGCAGTCCATCCTGCGAAGCGTTGATCACTACCGACGCCCACCACAGCGAAGCGTAGTGGGTTTCCTGATCGTAGGGGCTGAGGCTGGAGCCGCTGGACATGTTGGTCTGATCGAGCAGCAAGGCTTTGCGCGGTTGACCTTGGCTGTCGAGGCCAACCAGTTCGGCGGCGCGGCGCACGCTGTCGCGATAAACGCGCGTGGCGAGCAGGTCGCGAATCATCCATTCGTGCCACGCCAGCGCATCGACCTGATCGCCGGATTCGCTGAGCAAACGCCGCGCCCAATCGATCCCGCGCTTGCCCGCCGCGTTGTCGGCGAACGGCCCGTTGACCAGGCGCGAACTGGCCGGCATGGCAATGCGCACGCCGGCCTTGGCATTCGCCGGGTCGCTGCGTACCTGCCGGGCCATGCTGGTGAAGATCGCCTGATACTGCGCGTAGCTGGAGTAATTGAGGTTCGGCTCGTCGGCAAACCCAATGTAGTGCGTACCTTTGCCGCCCAGCGCACGCGTCCCGGTCAGCCATGCATCGAGGCCGCTGTTGCTCTGTAGATCGGCGCGCAGATCGGCCTGACGCTGACTGCCGGCCAGCAAGGTGATGTCCTGCTTTATGTCGAAACGATCCTGGTACACCTGACGGAACGCGTCTTCGAAATGCGGATTCTTCGCCATCACATCAACAAAGCTGTAATAACTCGCTGCCGTCGGTTTCAGCGCATCCAGCGCCGCGTGACTGGCGGGCGGCGGCATTACGTAGGGCAGGGCGATGCCCAGATCCGGCGTGCGACCGAGGACTTTATCGTGCAGGGTCAAACGGGTTTGCCCGGCGTCTTCGCGCAGCGGTTTCAGTTGCTGCGGATTCTGTGCAAACAGGTTCGCCGTGCCATCGAGCCAGAACGCCGCTTTGCCGCTGCCTTGCAAACGCAGGCGCCAGATTTGCTCGCGCTCGCTGACCGGCAGGGCCACCTGATCAAACTGCCAATAGGCGCGGTAGGGTTTCAGCGCCAAGGTCAGTTGCTGATCATCGCCTACCCGCTGCGCCTGCAAACCACTGACACCGCCATGAAACTTGCCGGCCAGTACCGCGTGCTCACCCGGCGCAACCTTGAAATACAACTCGTCGCCATTGTGCGTATCAGCGCTGAAATGCACTTTCGCCGGGGCGAACAACGCCACCGTGCGCTCGTCGTGTTCGACGCGGTAATTGCGGAAGCTGTAGCCAGGAATCTCCAGCCGATAACTGGCGGCGCCGGGCAGCAACGGCCAGCTCTGACTGCCACGCACTTCGCTGGCTTTTATAAACCGCTCACCCGCCAGTTTGCCCTGACCATCGAGCAGATACAGGTGCTCCTCATTGGCCTCGGCCTGCCACGCCGGCGTCCAGCGCACAGTCACCGTGTCCGGCCGATCAGCTTGCAGATACAGACTGCCGTCACGGATCTCGCCCCAGCGCATCGACGCGGCAAAGGCGTCCAGCGACAGGCCGAGACCGAGCAGCAGCGCCAAGCCTTTCATGCGGTTTTCCGTTGCAGCATCAGCCACATCGGCATGACGTCGCGCGGCAGAATGATCAGCGTTTGCCAGAACGGCACGCCGCTCAAACGGCAATACAGCACCAGCATCGCCACGGTTACCGCCAGATAGGCAATCGACGAAGCCGCCGCCGCGCCGACAATCCCGTACGCCGGAATCATCACCAGGTTCAGCGCCAGATTGAGCAGGGCGCCCAGACCCATCAGCAACGACACCGTGCCGGGGCGATTCTTGCCCAGCAGATCCAGACGCAGAATGCTCGCATAGCAAAGGCCCAACAGCCCCGGCAGCAAGGCGAGCAGGGCTGGATACGCCGGTTGGTACACCGCACCAAACAAGGTGACGATCAGCCATTCGCCAATCACCGCCATGGTCAGGCAGGCGCCGAGCATTACCGTGGCCGTCAGGCGCAGGGCCAGCGGCGTGACCTTGTCCATGCCTTCGTCCTGTTGCAACAGGCGTTTCATCAGTGGCGTGGTCACCGCTTCCGGGACGATCAGCAGCAGTTCGGCGGCGGCGCTGGCCATGGCGTAATGACCGAGCGCGGTGCTGCCGAGCAAGGCGCCGATGAACAGATAATCCGAGCGCAGAATCACTTGCTGGAACAACAGATCCGGATGACTGCGCGCGCTGTAGCGCAGCAGTTCTTTCTGGCTGGCGCGGTCCCATTGCAACTGCAATGGCTGCGCACGTTTGAGCCAGACCCAACCGGCCAGCACCACCAGACTGATCCCGGCCAGCCAACTGATCAACGCCGCTTCGAGGGCGGCGCTTTTCCACATCCAGAACAGCGCAAGAAACAGCAGCAGCGGCGCCAGCGACTCGACCAGACGCAAGGCGTTAAACGCAACCACGCCACCCGAGGCGTTGTGCAGCGTCAGCAAACCACTTTTCAGCACCGTCAACGGTACCGCCAACAACAACAGCCAAGCGAGCAAGCCGAGCTGCATCGTGACATCCAGTTCGCTACCGAATTCACGCACCAGCGCCACCACCAGCAAGGTCAGCAACGCCGCGAGCAGGCAGCCGAACACCAACACCTGACTCAGCAGCAAACCCATCGGCCGCTGCTTGGCCGCCTGATAACCCACGGCCGAATTCAAGCCGCCACTGGTGGCCGCGCTGATCAGATCCGGCAGGGTGCTGAGCAGCGCAAACAGCCCGCGCTCACTCGGCCCGAGAATCCGCGCCAGCAATACGTTGCGCAGCAAGCGCAGGGCGATCATCGCCAGTTTGGTGCCCATGCTCAGCGCCAGATGCTTGAGGTAGTTGCTTCGGCTCATGGCCGCGCCCCGCGAAAAATCCGCCACGACAACAACTCCGGATTGCGTGCGGTGCGCTGGCTGACCCCGAAGCGCGGCAGGTTCAGCGGATCGCTTTCGCCGCGATAAATGCCGGTGCCGGTGCCCAGCGCAAACGGATATTCATGATTGGCAATCTGTTGCCGCACGCGCTCGTCGTTGTCGCCATTGGGGTAGCAATACACCGGCAGCGGCCGGTTGCAGCCGTTGTACAGGGCATCGCGGCTGCGAGTGATTTCTTCGTCCAGGCGCACATCGTCGAGGCCGGTGAGGATCGCGTGACTGGCACCGTGCGGGCCGAAACGCACCAGACCGGAGGCCTCCAGCGCGCGCACCTGATGCCAGTCCAGCGCTTGCGGTTGTGACTCCTGCGGGCACTCATCGGTCAGCCGTTCCAGCTCCTGCGGGTCAATCGACTTCAACCCTTGCAGGTAATGCAGCAGCGCCAGGCTGCGCCGGTCGACGTCGATGTCATCAAGCAATACCGGCAGCGGGTGATGCAGGCTGTGCAGGCATTCGATCAAATGCATCCGCGCCTTGTCGCCGTGGCTGCCCCACAGGGTTTCGCCGAGGCTTTCCCACCAGAAGCGCTGGCGGCTACCGATGAAATCGGTGGAGAGAAAAATACTCGCTGGCACCTGATGTTTTTGCAGCAGCGGGAAGGCATTGACCGCGTTATCGCGCCAGCCGTCATCGAAGGTCAGCGCCACTCGCGGACGCTCGGTGCGCAGCGAGTTGGGCTGGAGGATTTCCATCAGCGGCACGCAATCGAAATGCTTGCGCAGCCACACCAGCAAATGCTCGAAGGCTTTCGGCCCCACGCACAGTTCGTTGCGGTGCGGCAGATCGGCGGCGCGGTCGTTGGCCAGCACCCGGTGCAGCATCAGAATCACCCCGGCGCCGTGCAACTGGTTGCGGCCCATCGACGAGTTGAGATAGAGCCAGCCACTGGTGCGTTTTATCAGTTGTTTGATCGCCATGGCTTCGGTCCTCTTAACGGTTCTGTTCGGGATTCCACTGGGCATACCGCTGACCGCGCAGGAACTGCCACAAACCGAGACTCATCCCGGCGAGGGTGACCAGCAGAAACGCGGCGAGGCGGAAGGGTTTTGGCAAGCGGTGTTGCGAATCCAGCAGCCCGGCAATCGCGATGGCGTAGCCGAACAGTTGCGCGATCAGGGCGAGGCGATAGAAACCGTGGTCGTCCCACAGCCAGAAGTTGCTCAGCAACAGCGGCAGCAACAGGATCGGGGCCAGTCGGCGGATCAGTTTGTGGCTGATCAATGCGATCGAGTACAGGCCATATTTCAGCGGATTGAGCAGCTCGCGACGTTGCGCGAGACTTTGCAAACCGCCGACGGTGACGCGCTGACGGCGACGGAATTGTTTGTCCGCCTCATCGACACCGTGGTCGATCACTTGCGCTTCGGGCACATAGACAATGCGTTTGTGCGCGACCGGCGCGCAGGTGCTGATAAAGAAATCATCGTTGACCTCGGCCGGCACGTTCTGGAACAACTCGCGGCGCAGGGCGAGCAGGGCGCCGTCGGCGGAGACCATGCAGCCGGTGCGGTTCTCGACCCGGCGCAACCAGCCTTCGTAATGCCGATAAAGGCTATCGCCAACGCTCAAGCCACCGCCGGTGACCGGGATCACCATGTGCCCGGCACAGCCTCCGACCTGCGGATCATTCAACGGTGCGAGCAGGTAGCCGAGGGTTTCGCGCGACCATTGGTTATCGGCATCGGTGAACACCAGAATGTCGCCAGTGCTCAGGGCTACGCCGGCATTCAGCGTCGCGGCTTTGCCCTGGCGCGGCAGGTCGAGAATGGTGATGCGCGGGTCGACGACTTTGTGCGCGCAGGCCACGGTGTCATCGGTCGAACCGTCGCTGGCGAGAATGATCTGCAGGGTCGCTGGCTGATAGTCCTGCGCCAGCAACGTGCGCAACTTGTGCTCGATATGCCGCGCCTCATTGTGTGCGGCAATCACGATGCTGACATGCAGCGGCGACGCCGGGGTGTGGCGCCAGGCCGGAAACAGCGGCGCGACCAGCGTCAGCAGCAGCGGGTAGCCGACATAGGCGTAGACCGGCAGCAACAGGCACATCCAGAAAATGAACTCAGCCACGGGCGGGCCTCCTGGCGTTCCAATGACACAGACTCAAAATGAACGCGGCGCCGGCCAGGTGCAGACGCACCCAGTGCAGGCCCCACAGTTGCAGGGTCAGGCCTATATCGTGGTGTTTGGCGCTTTGGCGCAGGCTGAGCACCAGACCCGGCAGGCTGGTGATGGCGACCATGATCGCCGCGTGATGCGGGAAGCCATCGAGCAGCGCCGAAATCGCCAGAAAATCCAGCAACCATACGAACAGCGACAGCATCGGGAAACGCAGCAGGCGCAGGCTGAAGCCATGGGTACGCAGCAGTTGCAGATGACTGCCCTGACGCCACATCTCTTTGCCCATCCACTCGCGCCAGTTCATTTCGTAGCCCCAGTGCAGGGCGACGTTGTCATTGATCGACAGCAGTCGCGCGCCCTGTTCGTGCAGGCGCAGGGTGAATTCCTTGTCCTCGCCCGTGCGCAGGGTTTCGTTGAAACCACCGACCTTGTCGAACCAGCGCCGGCGCATCAGCAGGTTAGCGCTGGGCAGCCAGTCGACAGCATGCGAGGCCTGCGACGACACGCGCAAGGTCCGGCGTTGCCATGCGGTGGCGTACCACGGCGCTTCGGCGGGGGTGTGCAGATCCAGGGCGAAAACATCGGCCTGGCCGCTGGCCTCCAGTTCGAACAGGGGCTTGAGCCAGTCTTCGGGCATTTCGATGTCGGCATCGATAAACGCCAGCCACTCACCGCTGGCGATGGCCGTGCCGCGATTGCGCAGCGCCCCGATCAACAACCCCGGCAACTCCAGCACTTGCGCACCGAACTGGCGGGCAATGTGCGGGCCGTCATCGCTTGAGCCGTTATCGACGACGATCAGCTCGCACTCGACATTGGCGGCGAACGCAGCTTTTTGTGCGGCGAGCAAGGTGCGGCCAATGTGCCGCGCCTCGTTGAACATCGGAATGACGATGCTGATTCGGCTCATGCCTTCGCCTCCGTCGTCAGCGGTGCCTGCTCGGCTTTCAGGCGCAGCACGCTGGTCAGCGCGAGCATGATCCACACGTACTTCTGGTTCGGCGCGCTGAGGAACATCAGGAACAGGGTCAGCGACAGGAAGCTCACGCCCATGTGGGTCATCAGGTCTGCCTGATAGGAATCGCGGCGCAACATCCACGCCGCCCGTGCGCGAATCAGGTTGTACAGGCCGAGGCCGAGCATGCCGACAAACAACAGCCCGGCAGGAACGCCCAATTCACTGAAAATTTCCAGATAGGTGTTGTGCGCCCGGCGGTACAAGTCGCCGATCTTGCGGTTGGCGGAAAACGCTTTGGCGTAACCGGTGGTCGCGTAGTGCAGCGGGAAGGTGCCGGGGCCGGAGCCGAGCAGCGGGTTCTCGCGGATCATCTGGCTGCCGACGACGATGTACGACGCACGGCGGCCGAGGGATTCGTCATCGTGACCCTTGGCGCCAGCGCTCAACACACTCAGCGACTGGATACGCGCGAGGTAACCGGCGGGCATCGCGTAAATCGCCAGCGGAATCACGATGGCCGCGCCGAGCATGGCAAAGCCCAGATGCCGTGGACGAATCCGCGTCAGTTGCGTGCGGTAATGCCAGCAGCCGATCAACAGGCTCAAGGCCAACACCACCAGACCCGAGCGCGATTCGGTCTTGGTCATGCCGCCGAGCAACAGCAGGCAGCAACCGCCCCAGAACAAGCGGTGCAGCAGGTTCGGGCTGCGAATCACCAGCAGCAGGCCCATCGGCACGGCAAAAGCGATCAGCAGGGCGAAGGCGTTGGGGTCTTCGAGCAGGCCGGCGGCGCGGCCCTGATCCTGGAATTTGGTCGAGAACATCGCCATCGCGCAGGTAGTGCTGACGGCGAGGGTGACGAGGCGGGCGAACAGGTCAAGGTTCAGCTCACGGCCAATCAACAAGGTGATGACAAACAGAATCAGACCGACACTGAGTTCGCGCAGGTGCCCGAGCGACATGCCCATGTCATCGGTATTGAGCAGGCTGAGAAAGTACAGGACCATGAACCAGATGAGGTAGCGCCAGATATTGCTGCGCAGACGCTCAGACGGAATCTGGTGCAACGCCAGTTGTAGCATCAGGATCACCGCCAGCCCTGCACCGAGCAATTTGCTCCCGGAAAACGAACTGTCCTTGAAGAAACCTTCGAACGGCACCAGTGCGGCAATGCCCAGCAGGCCCCAGGTCGGTTTGCGATACAGCACCGCAAAACCCACCAGGCCGAGCACCACTCCCGGCGCCAGATACGGATAAGGGCTGGCCAGCAAAGCGATGCAGACCAGTCCAAGAAAACTGACGATCGAGAGCGGGAAAATCATGCGCGTGCCTCCCGTGCCGTGCGGATGTACAGCTGCGACCAGCGTTCGGCCAGGGCCTTGAGGTCGTAGCGATCCTGTTGCGTGCGTTTTGCGTTGTCGCGCAGCTGCGCGGCCAGCTTCGGCTCGGTCAGCAGCGTGTCGAGCTGACGGGCGAGGGCGGCGGTGTCGGTCGGTGCGGCGAGCAGACCGTTGTGACGGTCTTGCAGCACGTCGGGAATCCCGCCGACAGCGAACGCCACCACCGGCACTCCGGCCTGCATGGCTTCGAGCAAAATCATCGGCGTGCCTTCGGTGCGCGAGCTGATCACCAGCGCATCGAGTTGCTGCCACCACGGTTGCATGGCGGTCTGATAACCGGGCAAGCCAATCCGCTCGTGCAAACCGGCGTTGTCGATCCGCGCCTGCAGCACCTCGCGCTCCGGGCCGTCGCCGAGCATCACCGCATCCAGTTGCGGATGTTGATGACACAGCGGAATCAGCGCGTCGAGAAACAGATCCGGGCCTTTCTCACTGCTCAAACGACCCACGTAACCGGCCAGCCAGCGTTGCCGATTCGCATCCGGCACCATGGCTGCTGCCGCCGGCAAACCGTTGGGGATCACCTGCAACTTATCCGCCCGCACGCTGGCCTGACGGTGCAGCGTGGCAATACTTTCCGCCACGCACACCACCCGATCCACCGACGCGGTGCGGCACAGTTGCAGGCTGAGCCAGGTGTAAAACTTCTGTTTGCGACTGCGCGGGGTAAACCCGTGCTGGGTGATCACCAGCGGCAGGCGCCATAACGTCGCGCCGACCCAGCCGAACAACAGGCCCTTGAAATTGTGCGTGTTGATCAACGGCTTTTCACCGCGACGCTGGCGCAAGTGCCGCAGCAACTCCCCAAGCCCGGCACAGCCACGACAGTCGACCCCGGCCTCGCGAAAGCGCGCGATCAATTCTGGCGGCGCGTCGAGGAACAGCACCTGATGCTGCCCCGGCGTCGCCAGACAGTGATCCAGCAACATCCGCTCGGCCCCATAGAAACCGCCGCTGCTGAGCAAATGAATGATCGGCAGCGCGGCCACAGGGGAGGGCGCGGTGTTCAATTGCGCACCCAGTGCAGGAAGCTCGGCACGGTCCAGTTCTTGTGCGGATTGCTTGGCAGCGCGTTCTGGTCGTTGATCACCAGCAGCACCGGTACGCCCAGTTCGTGGCTGATTTGCGCTGGGTGTTTGAAACGGTGATCGAAGAACTCACGCACGTAGACCAGGGCAATCGCCAGCAGCAACCCGGTGAACAAGCCGAACGGAATGATCAGGCCCGGTTTCGGGAACGCCGCTTCGGTTGGTTCGAACGGCGGGCTGAGCACCCGGGCGTTGGACAGATCGTCGCTGAGCGAACGGGTGGTGCTGCTTTCGGCAAAGCGCTGGGCGTAGGTCGAGAATGCGGCATGCATCGCATCGATCTCGGTGTCCATCTGCCGCAGTTTGCTTTGAGTCTGCTGCAACTTGTGGATGCGGTTTTTGAAGTCAGCGATGCGCGCGGTTTTCTGATCGATGACTTGCTTGACCACCGCCAGATCGTTGGTGCGTTCCTGAATGCGGTTGCTCACCACTTTGAGAAACTGTCCGCGGGTGCGGGAGATCTGCTCACGGGTCAGCAGCATCGGTTCGCTGCTCGGCTGAAACACTGCCAAATCGTTCATGTAGCGGCTGACCTGTGTGGTCAGTTGCTCACCGAGCTGTTTGATTTCCCGATCCTCGAACGCCACGTTGTCGACGGTGGTGGTGAAGGTGTAGGGGAAGGTGTAGTCGTTGAGCTTGTTATTGCTCGCGGCGGCGAGGCTGGTTTTCAAGTATTCGAGCCAGCGCTGGCTCTGCAGCAGACGATCCTGGTACAGGTTCAGCGCCTGCTCTTCGGTGTTGATCGCGTTGAGACGGAAGGTGATTTCTTCCTTCGGATCCGACGAGCCAACGCTTTCCAGCAAGGCCTGACGGTTACCTTCGAGGCCATCGAGACGCACTTGGTAGACCTGCTTTTTCGACTCGTAGAAGGACTGCGGCAAGTCGATTGATTGCAGGGCCTGACGGCTCACCAGATAGTTCTGCAAGAGGGCGGCGACAAACGTCGTGCCCTGATGCGGATCAGGGAAGCTGTAGATGATCGAGATCACGTTGGAACCTGGCAGCGTCTCGATTTTCAGGCTGTCGATGGCCTGCTGGGTCAAGGCATCGAGCGCGGTGTCACGCACAGGATCGGTCTCAAGCCCGAGCATATTGCGCACCGGGTTGATCACGTACTGGCGCAGCGGCGAACTGACGTAGCGCTTGAACGGGTCGGCCACCAGTTTGCTGAAGATGCCCGGCGAAGGTGTGTACTCACCCTTGTCGCGCAGTTCGCTGATGGTCTGGCGGATCAGCGCCGGCGAACGGAGGATATTGCTCTCGGTTTCCATGTCCGCCAGCGACGGCGGAATGAACGTGGCGTTGTCCACCGTGAGCGACGTGGTGGCGTCACCCTGAGAGAGTTTTTTCGACTGCACGATGACCTGCGCGGTGATATCGAAGCTCTGTTTGAGCACCAGCGGCAGGAGCAGGGCGATGACTGCAAAGATCAGGAAGACCCGTTTCACCAGTTGCTTGTTGGCGAAGAAGATCCTGAAGAACTCATGCAGGTAGTTTTCCTTTGGATTCATGTCGGTCACCTGAGAGTCAGTTGTTGTTGCTGTCTTTGTTGTCGACGCGGTAGCCGAAGCTGAATCCGACGCCCTGGAACAGCACCACATCAGCCAGTTGCCGGGCCAGTTCGCCGGCGCTGGCCAGTTTGGTTTTCGGCACGTAGAGCATGTCGTCCGGTTGCAGGTAGGCGATTTGCGGCGCCTCACCCGACAGGGCCTTCTCGACGTCGTAACGCACCGCCTGCACCTGATTGCCGTTGCGGCGCATGATCACCACCGAATCAAGGCGTGCCTTGACGTTGGTGCCACGAGCCAGGGTCAGCGCTTCCAGTACCGAGACCGGCCGGCGGATCGGGTAGGAACCCGGTTGGCCGACTTCGCCGAGCACATAGATTTCGTTGCCGGCGGTGGACTTCAGCAGCACGTCCACGGTCATCCGGCCGGGCAGTTGCGCGTACTTCTTGTTGAGGAAGGTTTCCAGTTGATTGACGGTCATGCCTTGCAGCGGCACGGCGCCGATTTCCGGGAAACTCGCGTAGCCGTCGGTGCCGACGGTGATCTCGCGGCTCATGCCGGTGGCCGGGTGATTCAGCGCGCTTTTCAGGTTTTGCTCATTGGTCAACGGGCTGATGATCTGCACGGTCAGCTGATTGCGATTGGGCTGGAACAGCTGTTTACGTTGATAGGCACGCTGGATTTCTTCGCGCGCCTGATCACTGGTCAGCCCGGCGATTTTCACCGAGGTGTTGGCGCCCGGCAGTTCGATGGTGCCGTCGGGCAGCACCAGTTGATTGCCGTTGAGCTGGCTGGCAGCGGTGAAGTTAAGACCGATCTGGTCACCTGACTGCACACGGTAAGCGTCCGAGCCGCTGGTGCTGATGTGGAAGATCACGTCGAGTACATCCTGCGGACGCAGGGTCTGCTCGATCTTCGGCATATCAGTCGCCTGGGCGTTGGCCGGCGTGGCGGTGAGGATATTCACCGGCATGTTCTGGGTTTCGGAGGTGCTGGAGCAACCTGCAAGCGGCAGCATCAGCAGCACAAGAATCTTGGCGTTCATGGCGTCATCCTTCGCGTTCGCTTAGAGGTTTTTGTAAAGCCATTTGGGCATGTAGTACTTGCGCCGGTTGAACACGCTGCCGACCACTTTTGCCCCGGCCTGAGTCAGGCGTTGCACGGCGGCCTGGGCGACTTCCCAGCGGGTGTCTTCGGCGCGTACGACAAACACCACGCCATCGACCTGAGTGCTGATCACCAGCGTGTCGGCGGCGGAATACACTGCGTCGCCGTCGATCACCACAAAGCGGTACTGGCTGCCCAGTTGATCGAGCAACGGGCTCAGGCGCTCGGCGGTCAGGTGTTCCATGGTGCGGATCGGCCGGCCGTTGGGCAGCACGTGGAAGGGCAGGCTCGACACCTGCACCACGCAATCCTGCAACAACGGTGGGTTGTCCGGGTTGAACAGCAAGTCGCGCAGGCCGCGTTCCTTGCTCAGGTTCAGTTGCTGGGTGAGGTTGCTCGCCGACTGGCTGGCGTCGACCAGCAGCACCTGGCCACTGCTCATTTGCGCCAGTTGGCTGGCCAGCGCCAGTGCGCTGGTGGTGGTGCCGGCGCCGGGGTTGGCGGCGGTCAGGAACAGGATCCGCAGATCAAGATCCAGCACGGTCGAGGTCAGGTTCGATTCGCTGGGGTTGGCAATGCTCAGGCTTTTGTTGGTTGAACCGTCCATTAGCTTGCTCCGTGGCCGCTGAATACTTTGAAAGGGGTTTTCAACAGAATCTTCAGATCAAGCAAAAGGCTCTGCTCGGCGATATAGCTGAGGTCCAACTCAACGCGCTGGTCGAAGTCGATATTGCTGCGCCCGGAGATCTGCCACAGGCCGGTCATGCCGGGGTAGATCGCCAGACGGGCGAGGTGACTGTCCTTGTAGCGGTAGGCGTTGAACGAGGTCGGACGTGGTCCGACCAGGCGCATGTCGCCGGTCACTACATTGATCAGGTTGGGCAGTTCATCGAGGCTGGTGCGCCGCAGAAAACCGCCGATGCCGGTGATGCGTGGGTCCTGGTCAATCTTGAAGTCGATGGCGTCGGCACCGTGTTTGTTGAGGTGACGCAGCGACTCTTTCAATTCTTCGGCGTTGGCGACCATGGTGCGAAATTTGTACATGCCGAATTTGCGACCGCGATAACCAGTGCGCTTTTGCACGAACATCACCGGGCCTTTGCTGGAGTACTTGATGGCCAGTGCGAGCCCGAGCAACAGCGGCGAAATCAGCAACAGAATGGTCAGCGCGCCGAGGCAGGCGACCACGCGGTTGGTGCGCGACAGCTGCCATGGGCGACCGCCGTCACGGCCGGTGAACCAGCCGCGACCCTGACGGTGAATCGCTGCATCGAGGCGCATTCGTTGTTCCGGATCCATGCGCTTGTCGCGCTGCAGTTGTTGGATCGGTACACCTTTTTCATGTCCAGTCATAAAGTCCTCCGCTGATGTTCAGCCGCGAGCGGCGCGTGGGCGATAGGCAGTGGGGTAGTAGTCGCGAAACCATGCGATGAAGCGTCCAAGTCCTTCGTCCAGCTCGATGCGTGGCTGGAATCCGGTGGCCAGGGCCAGGTCGCTGGCGTCGGCACAGGTGTTGAGCACGTCGCCCGGTTGCAGCGGCAACAGCTCGACAATGGCTTTCTGGCCGAGGTGTTTTTCCATCAGCGCCAGATAGGTTTTCAGCTCGACCGGGTGCTGCCCGCCGATGTTGAACAACCGCCACGGCGCCATGCTGCTGGCCGGGTCGGGCTGCTCGCGATCCCACTGCGGGTTGACCTGCGGGGGGTGTTCGATAAGGCGGGCGATGCTTTCGACGATGTCGTCGACGTAAGTGAAATCGCGTTGATGTTCGCCGTAGTTGAACAGCTTCAGTGGCTCACCTTCGCTGATCGCCCGGGCGAACTGGATCGGCGACATGTCTGGCCGGCCCCAAGGACCGTACACGGTAAAAAAGCGCAGGCCGGTGCAGGGAATGCCGAACAGGTGGCTGTAACTGTGCGCCATCAGTTCATTGGCTTTTTTGGTGGCGGCGTACAGCGACAGCGGATGATTGACGCCGTCCTTCACCGAGTAGGGCGTGTGCTGGTTGGCGCCGTACACCGAACTCGACGAGGCGTAGATCAAATGCTCGACCGGGTGATGCCGGCAGCTCTCCAGAATGTTCAGGAAGCCGTTGAGGTTGCTGTCCAGGTACGCCCGTGGATTTTCCAGCGAATAACGCACCCCGGCCTGCGCCGCGAGGTGAATCACCACCGCTGGGCGTTCGCGAACAAACAGCGCCTCGATGGCCGAAGCATCGGCCAGGTCAACCGTTGCGAGCTGGAAATCGCCGACCTGCTCGCGCACCCATTGCACGCGATCGTGCTTGAGTTGCGGGTCGTAGTAACTGTTGAAATTATCCAGCCCGACCACCGAGTGCCCGTCGCGCATCAGCCGCAACACGCAATGAGCACCAATGAAACCGGCCGCGCCGGTGACCAGAACCTTCATGGCCGTAGTCCTTCGGGCGCGATGTGGCGCAGGCCGATGCCGCTGTAGTGCAGGCCGGCGGCGGCCACTTGTTCCGGGTTGTAGAGGTTGCGGCCGTCGATGATCACCTTCGAACGCAGCTTTTCCGCGAGCAATTCGAAATCGACCACACGGAAGTTTTTCCACTCGGTGCAGATCACCAGCGCATCGGCGTCTTCGAGGGTATCGTCGCGGGTCGCGCACAGGTGCAGGTCGTTGCGGTAGCCGTAGAGGCGGCGGCATTCGGACATGGCTTCCGGGTCATAGGCCTGCACGCTGGCACCTTCGGCCCACAGCGCGTCCATCAGATAACGGCTTGGCGCTTCGCGCATGTCATCGGTGTTCGGTTTGAACGCCAGGCCCCAGACCGCGATGGACTTGCCGGCCAGCCCTTGCGGGAACTGTGCTTTGAGTTTGCTGAACAGAATGTGCCGCTGCAGGTCGTTGACGTCGGTGACGCTGCGCAGCAATTTCAGCGGCATGCCGTTGTGTTCGGCGGTGTGCAGCAGGGCGCGCAGGTCCTTGGGAAAGCACGAACCACCGAAGCCGCAGCCCGGATAGATGAAGTGGTAACCGATGCGTGGATCAGAGCCGATGCCTTTGCGCACCGCTTCGATGTCGGCGCCCAGCAGTTCGGTGAGATTGGCCAGCTCGTTCATGAAGCTGATGCGCGTGGCGAGCATCGCGTTGGCGGCGTACTTGGTCAGCTCGGCGCTGCGGTTGTCCATGAACATCAATTTTTCGTGGTTGCGGCAGAACGGCGCGTACAACTCACTCATCTGCTCGCGCGCCGCGTCGTCGCGGGCTCCGATGATGATCCGGTCCGGGCGCATGCAGTCGGCGAGGGCACTGCCTTCCTTGAGGAATTCCGGGTTGGAGACCACGCGCACGTTCAGCTCGGATTTGCCACGAAGCAGCAGTTCGCTGTTGGCAGCGGCCAGCACCTGATCCGCCGTGCCCACCGGCACCGTCGATTTGATGATCAGCGTGCGATCGGCCTCCATGTGCGAGGCGATCTGCCGGGCAACGTTGAGCACGTGGCTGAGGTCGGCGGAGCCATCCTCATCGGCAGGCGTGCCGACGGCGATGAAGATCAACTCGGCGTGCTCGACCGCATCGCTGGCCTGGGTACTGAACAATAAGCGCCCGGCTTTAATGTTTTCTTCCAGTGTGCTGGATAAGCCCGGTTCACTAATCGGAGGAACTGCTTGTTGCAGTTGCTTGATTTTATTCGGATCAATATCCACGCACAAAACGCGATGTCCAACATCGGCAAGTGCCGCTGCTTGTATCAGGCCAACATAGCCCGTACCAAATACGCTCACGTCCATATTGGCGTGCCTCGTAAGACGGTGGAAAGAGTTCGAAATGAGACTGTCAAAAGGGGTATAGCGCAGGGTGGGAAAAGCGTGTCAGCAAAATGACATGTTGCACCTGTATAACAGCCCCAATTTTGGGGGCGATTGGCCATCAAGTGCTTGCTATTGCTGGATTTGTCCCGTCCTTGACGCTTTTTTCACATTTAAAAGAAAACGATAAACGGTCGAAGGCCGCGAATTTAAAGGCTTTCAGCAACTTGAGTGTGTCAGATTTGAGTCAACGTTTTTTTGACGCTTTATCGAAAAGTCAGCCATTTCTTGCGCTTTGATGGCCGGGTGCTAGTGTCAGATTTTGACCGACAAAACCTTGACCCTTTGCCGTCTCGCGCGACCGGAAAAGCCATGTTTCGATACCTCAAAGAACTGCTTTTAGTTATTTATCTGCTGCTTTATTGCGAATATTACATTGAGCGGTTAAATGCTATCGGCCTCGGTTTTGCTGTAGTTCTTTTTGGCGCGATGTTTTTGGCGCTTACTTTAGCGTTATATCTAACGGCCTATATACGACAGACCCTCGTTCGACATTTATTCGCATTGGTAATGTTTGCCTCTGCGGTGTTTTTTGACGTCTATACACGGGTCACCGCCGATTACCTGAACTACAGCAGTTTTGTCTCGCTGGTGTATTCCGGTGGCTTCATCCAGGAGGCCGCGTATCAGTATCGCGATGCGATCCTCCACGGCGTGCTCAACGGCTTGTTGCTGCTGTTCGGCATCGGTCTCAAGCCTCGCCATTCGCTGGTCATACCCAATGCGTTGCGCGTGGCCGCACCGGTGTGCGCCGTGTTGCTGCTGAGCGGGGTGCTGTTTTTACGTGCGGGTGAGGGCGCCCGTGGCTTGCCGATCATGTACACGCCGCTGGCTTACCTGAACCTGTTTGCCTACGAAGCGTTGCACAACACCGTCGGCCCGCGTGAACCGGTAACGCTGGCGCGCGGTTCGCAACCCGTCGGCCATGACATCGTGCTGATCATCGACGAAAGCATCTCCGGCAATTACCTCGACATCAACGCGCCATTCGGCGTGCACAGCAACCTCAAACAGGCGCACTCAGGCGTCGACATTTTCAATTACGGCTACGCCGCGTCCATTGCCAATTGCAGCGCCGACACCAACGTCACCCTACGCTACGGTGGCACCCGCGCTGATTACATGCGCATCAACAGCACGCTGCCGTCGATCTGGCAGTACGCGAAAAAGGCCGGGCTGCGCACGGTGTACATCGACGCCCAGCGCACCGGCGGCAATCTGCAGAACCTGATGACTGACACCGAAAAGAAGGATATCGATGAGTTCGTGCAATTCGACCAGACCAGCGTGCGCGATCGCGACATGGCGGCCGCGGCGAAACTGATCGAGTCGCTCAACGACGACAAAGCGGAGTTGGTGGTGATCAACAAGGTCGGTGCACATTTTCCGGTGCACGACAAATACCCCGATGCGTTCATGGCGTACCGCCCGACCTTGCCGCGCGGGCAGTTCACCGAGGTGGCGGATACCGGTGAGCGCACCGGTTTCAATGGCCAGCCCGATGATTGGGTGCTGTACCGCAACGCCTACAAGAACACCGTGTTGTGGAACGTCGGCGAGTTTTTTGCGCGGGTGTTTGCCCAGGCCAATCTGAATAATGCGTTGCTGATTTATACGTCTGACCATGGTCAGGATCTGCATGAGCGCGGTAATCCGGGGTTGAACACGCACTGCGGTGGCGATCCGGTGGAGGAGGAGGGGTTGGTGCCGCTGGTGGTGATTCAGGGCAGCGATCTGAAAACGCTGGACTGGTCAGCGAAACTGGCCGTGAACAAGGATCGCTCCAGTCACTACAACATTTTCCCGACGCTGCTGCAGTTGATGGGCTATGACCTGGCGGGGATCGAGGCGGTTTATGGCAAGCCACTGAGCGTGGCCACGGCGGATGAATTTACCTTCAACTATCGGTTCAATGCGCGGTTGGGGGCGAAGCCGGAGTGGAAGCATATTGATCTGGGCAGCATTGTCACGCCGACGCAGGCGCCGGCGAGTGTGGCGGCGGGGCAATAGATTTTGCAGTGGCAGGGCCGGCCTCATCGCTGGCAAGCCAGCTCCCACAGGGATTGAAGCTGTTGCAAATTTTGAGTACACCACCGGACACTGTGGGAGCTGGCTTGCCAGCGATGAGGCCGTTCAATTCACCGCAAGATTCCGAGCGGTCATCGGCATCCGCTATCCTTGCCCCACACTGACCGATCAGGTGGCGGCATGCTTCGCGTTGAAAACGTTTTCAAAAGTTATCTCACTCCTCAAGGACCGTTGCCCGTGCTGCAAGGCGTCGACCTGACGCTGGACGCCGGCAGCAGCCTGGCGCTGATGGGCGAATCAGGCAGCGGCAAAAGCACGTTGCTGCATTTGGTGGCCGGTCTGGACAAGGTCGATCGCGGCAGCATCCGCAGCGGCGAGCATCGGCTGGAGGAGATGAACGAGGCGCAACTGGCGAACTGGCGGCGTACTGAAATCGGTCTGGTGTTCCAGCAGTTCAACCTGATCGGCAGTCTGCGCGTCGAGGACAATCTGGCGTTTCAGGCGCGTCTGGCCGGGCGCCATGAGCCGCGCTGGCAGGCGCATCTGGTGCAGCGCCTGGGCCTGGGCGATTTGCTCAGGCGTTATCCCGAACAACTTTCCGGCGGCCAGCAACAACGGGTCGCGTTGGGCCGGGCACTGGCGTCGCAGCCGAAACTGCTGTTGGCTGATGAACCCACCGGCAGCCTTGATGAAGCGACCAGCGATGAAGTGCTGCGGCTGCTTCTCGAATTGCTCGATGACACGCCGACGACCTTGTTGATGGTCACCCACAGTCAGCGAGTCGCGGCGCAATTGGCGCAGCGCGTGGTGCTGTCCAAAGGTCGGCTGACGTGAGGGTTTTTCGCCAGACCCTGCGCGCGCTGCTCAGCCATTGGCGGCGCCATCCGGTGCAGTTTTTCAGTGTGCTGACCGGGTTGTGGCTGGCGACCAGTCTGCTGACCGGCGTCGAAGCGCTGAACAGTCAGGCCCGTGACAGCTACGCCCGCGCCAGTCGGATGATCGGTGGCGAACCGCAGGCCAGCCTGAGCACGCCAAGCGGGGCGACGTTTACCCAGCAGTGGTTTGTCGATCTGCGGCGTCAGGGCTGGCCGGTGTCGCCGCTGTTGCAGGGCCGCCTGACGCTCAAAGGTCACGAAAACCAGCGGCTGCAACTGATGGGCATCGAGCCGGTGTCGCTGCCAACGGATTCGGCGGTGGCCGGGCAGGCCATGCCGATCGAGCGCATCGTCGAGTTCTTCACGCCTCCGGGTAACACTTGGATTTCCCCGGAAACCCTACAAGCCCTGAACCTCGCCGAGGGTGCCACGCCGCAGACAGTCAACGGACGTTTACTGCCGCCGCTGCTTGCACAAAAGGACATGGCGCCGGGCGTGTTGCTGGTGGACATCGGCATGGCGCAAACCCTGCTCGAACAACCGGGGCAGCTGTCGCGGCTGTTGTTGCCCAAGGATTTCCACGCTGAGTTGCCGTCGTCATTCAAAGGCCAGTTGCAGCTGAAAAGCAGCGATGAGGAAAACAATCTGGCGCGCCTGACCGAGAGCTTCCATCTCAATCTTGATGCCTTGGGATTTCTCTCGTTTCTGGTTGGTCTGTTCATCGTCCATGCCGCCATCGGTCTCGCCCTGGAACAGCGTCGAGGCTTGCTGCGTACGTTGCGCGCCTGTGGTGTCAGTGCGCGGATGTTGATCGGTTGTCTGATCGTCGAGCTGGGTGTGCTGGCGCTGATCGGCGGACTGTTCGGCGTGGTCAGCGGCTACTGGCTGGCCAGCGTCTTGTTGCCGGACGTCGCCGCCAGCCTGCGCGGTTTGTACGGCGCGGAAGTGGCGGGGCAGTTGCGCCTGAGCCCTTGGTGGTGGTTGAGCGGCATCGGTTTGAGCCTGCTCGGCGCCATGCTCGCGGGCGGCAACAGCCTGCTGCGTGCGGCGCGTTTACCGTTGCTGGCCGTGGCCGACCCGCAAGCCTGGCATCAGCAATACGCGCGATGGTTGCGTCGTCAGGGTTGGCTGGCGGCCGTCCTGCTGGTGGTGGCCTTGGCGGCATTGATCTGGGGCGACAGCCTGGCCAGCGGTTTTGTGCTGATGGCCGGATTGCTGCTCGGCGCTGCACTGGCGCTGCCGGTGTTGCTCAGTGCGATCTTGAATCAGTTGTTGGGGCGCAGCCGTTCGGTGCTCGGCCAATGGTTTCTTGCCGATTGTCGCCAGCAATTGCCGGCATTGAGCCTGGCGCTGATGGCGTTGTTGCTGGCGCTCGCCGCCAATATCGGTGCGGGCAGCATGACCGGCGGTTTTCGCCAGACCTTCAACGACTGGCTCGAACAACGCTTGAGCGCCGAGCTCTACATCAACCCGAGCAATCCCGCGCAGGCTCGCGAAATGTACAGCTGGCTCCGACAGCAGCCGAACGTCACTGCGGTGCTGCCCAACTGGCAGGTCTCAGTGACGTTGCAAGGTTGGCCAGCGGACGTCTTCGGCGTGATCGATCACCCGCATTATCGCGAGCACTGGCCGTTGCTCGATGCCAGCGGCGGCGATCCGTGGGGGCACCTGGCGACGGATGATGCGGTAATGCTCAGCGAACAACTCGCCCGACGCCTGAAACTGCACGCCGGTGAACACCTGGCGATTCCCACGCCGAATGGAACGTGGTCGCCGCGCATCGTCGGCATCTACGCCGATTACGGCAATCCCAAGGGACACCTGCTGGTCAACGTCAATCACCTGTTGCGCGGCTGGCCGCAACTGACGCCGAACCGCTTCAACCTGCGCATTGAACCGCAGAATATCGCGCCGCTGCTGAGTACGTTGCAAGCGCGCTTCCAGCTCGATGACAGCCGTATCGTCGATCAGGCGCGGCTCAAGGGCTGGTCGGTTCAGGTGTTCGAACGCACCTTCGCAGCGACGGCCGCATTGAACAGTCTGACCCTGGCGGTCGCGGGCGTGGCGTTGTTTATCAGCCTGCTGACGCAAAGTCAGAGCCGCCTGGGGCAGCTCGCGCCGTTGTGGGCGCTGGGCGTCACGCGGCGGCAACTGATGCTGCTCAACCTCGGGCAAACCTGGCTGCTGGCGGTGTTGACGCTGGTGTTGGCGTTGCCTTTGGGGATTGCCCTGGCGTGGTGTCTGGACGCGGTGATCAATGTGCAGGCGTTTGGCTGGCGCCTGCCGTTGCGGGTGTTCCCTTGGCAATTGCTGCAATTGATGGGGTTGGCGTTGCTGGCGACGTTATTGGCTTCGGCATGGCCATTGTATTCGCTGTACCGCACGCAGCCGGCGGATTTGTTGAGGACGTTTGCTCATGAGGATTAACCGCGCGGTGCTGATGCTGGTGCTGCTGCTCGGCGGCTGCGATCAACCCGCGCCCGAACAGAAGGGCTTTGCCGGTATGGGCGATGAGGCGGCGGCATTCACTGCGGTGGTACCGGGGCGGGTGTTCAGCTTTCCGGCGGATCACGGCGCGCATGACGGCTTCCGCATCGAATGGTGGTACGTCACGGCCAATCTCAAGGATCAGCAGGGCCGCGAATTCGGTGTGCAGTGGACGTTGTTTCGCAGCCCTTTGAAAGCGCTGCCCGAGCAAGCGGGGTGGGGCAATCAGACGATCTGGCTGGGACATGCGGCGGTAACGTCCGCCGCTGTTCATCACGCCGCCGAGCGTTATGCACGGGGCGGCGTCGGGCAGGCGGGCGTGCGGGTGGCGCCGTTCGACGCGTGGATCGATGATTGGCGGTTTGCCAGTCAGGCCGCCGATCCTTTGAGTGACCTGCAACTCAGCGCTCGCGATAAGAATTTCGCCTATCAACTGCACCTCACTTCCAGCCGTCCGCTGGTGTTGCAGGGTGACCAGGGTTTCAGCCGCAAATCCGCAGAAGGGCAGGCCTCGTATTACTACAGTCAGCCGTTTTTCCAGGCCAGCGGCACCTTGCAGATCGACGGCCAGACTTACAGCGTCAGCGGCCCGGCGTGGCTCGATCGCGAATGGAGCAGCCAACCGCTGAGCGCCAACCAGACTGGCTGGGACTGGCTCTCCCTGCACTTGGACAACGGTGAAAAAGTCATGCTTTTCCGCACTCGGCAGAAGGACGGCGCGCCGTACCTGACCGGCACCTGGATCGCCGCCGACGGCCAGACGCAAACCCTGCGCAGCGAGCAGATCACGCTCACCCCGCAAGACACCGCCGAAGTGGCCGGTCGCAAAATGCCGATACGCTGGGCGATCCGCATCCCCGACAAACACCTCGACATCTCACTCGATGCCCTCAATCCGAATGCCTGGATGAACCTGCGCATCCCCTACTGGGAAGGCCCGGTGCGCATCAGCGGCAGCCATCCGGGCCGAGGCTATCTGGAAATGACCGGCTACTGATCAACTCAACATACAACCCCGGAAATGCCTACCGATTGAACCTACAAACCGATGTAGGAGCTGCCGAAGGCTCGGGCCGCGTTCGGACGATCTTTTGATCTTGTTTTTTGCAGGGCAAAATCAAAAGATCGTCCGAACGCGGCCCGAGCCTTCGGCAGCTCCTACAGGGGTTCGGTTGAACTTGGTGGAGTGTGCGCTCCTCTACAGGGAAACCTATGGAGGATTGGCCATGAGCGACGACCTGCAACCCCCGGATGTGAACACGTGGCAGCGTCTGTTCGAGGATGAGACTTACTGGCAGCAATCCCCCGACGCCCACTATTTCGACCTGCAACGCATCGCCGACGACCTGCTCGGCCAAGGCGCCATCGACCTGGAGCAGTGGCAGATCCTGCGCGCCAAAGCCGATGATTTGCACAAGGATTCCCCCGCCGTAAACGTCGCCCGTGAACTGGACGACCCCCAAGCCTGAGGACAGCCCCATGAAACCCATCACCCAAGGCGAACACCCCGACGAACCCCGGCCACCGGGCGAAACCGAACGCGACAACGACGCACTGCGCCCCACCGATCCAAAACAGCGCGAGCACAGCGGCAAAGGCACCCCCAGTGGCGAATCGACTGCGCAGGACACCGCAAAGCAACAAACCAAAGCCAAGCCCTGAACAGCGTCTATGCTCAGTGGCACGCCCGCGCCGAACACACGTCGGCGATGGCGCTGCCATTCATCACAGGGAAAGTATCGCTTATGAAGCTCAACGCACTGGCCAAGGCCATCACCCTCGCAACTGTACTGTCCACCACCAGTTTTACGGCACTGGCTGCCGATATTCCGTTGTCCGCCACGGTTGAGGCGGATAAGGTCACCACCAAAGTGATTTCCGTCGATGCGGCCAATCATCAGGTGGTACTGGAAGGCGCCGAAGGTAAGCCGGTTCACGTTCAGCTCAGCGACAAGGCAAAAAACCTCGGCAATCTGAAGGCCGGCGATAAGGTCGATATCGAAGTGCAGCGCTCCGTCGCCGCTTATCTCGATACCGATGTGGATAAAGGTCTGCCTGGCTCAGTCGAGCGTACCGGTGAGTTGCGCAAGGCCCCGGGCAGCGATAACCCCGGCGGCGAAGCGTTCCGTCAGGTTCAGGTACAACTGAAAATCACCAAAATTGATTTGAAGAATAATCAGGTAACGCTGGAAAACCCATCGGGGCAATCGAAAACACTCGACGTCAAACGGCCAGAGATTCAGGCGAAACTCAAGGATTTGAAAGAAGGCCAGAGCGTCATCGTCACTTACACCGATATATTAAAAGTGACCAGCGAGCATGAGAGCTGAGTATTAACTCTACAGAATGATTATTCTTGTACAGCTTGTTGTATGAGAATAATCATACTATTTGAGTTCAGCAAGAGGCTGTAAAGTTTGCCGGGAAATATCGGCGATACACAGTTTTTAACTTTTCAGTACATAAATTTCATGATTATGCCTGACGACATAAGCGCCAACTTCCATTAAAATCCCTTCCGTTCGCCCAGTGTCAGGGCTCTTTACCGGTGCATGGATTGCCAGGCCATTACACTGGGCGAACACCTCATCAGAGGTGTATGTATACAATTTCAGATAAAAAACGGCGACTTATAAAAGTCGCCGTTTTTTATTGCCACCGATCAGGCTGATGTGCGTATAGCCGGTTTACCGTGTTGCCCCTGAAAGCGTTTGAGCGTGGCCTGATACATTTTGGTTCGCCGATGTTCTTTGCCGTAGGTGCCTGCCGCCGCCACGGTGCCGGACTGGATATGGTCGAGGTAACGGAATATCTTGCGCGGCGAAAGAAACTTGATGCCATAGCCGCGCGCCGCCATGCGGTCCTGTAGCGTGTAACCCGGCACGCGATCATCCATGCAGAAGTGCAGGCCTTGGGACTTCATCAACCGAGCATTCCACAAGGTGCAGAAACTCTTCAGATGAGTTTCCCTGTAGGGTTTTGGTTCTTTCGTGCGCAAGCCCAACTGTTGTTTTGCGCGACGAACATAGTGCTTGCAAAAACGCGAAGTTAAGCGCCAGGTATCTCTCAATGCACCGCGATTGATTTGCTCGACACAACCGACCGCGGCGATATCCGCAGACTTTGTGCATTCATGCATCATCATTGCGAAGACTTCCTTGTCGTAGACAAAGGTGTCGGTGTGCAACAAAAACAGATAATCGCTTTCAACTTTCTCCAGCGCCAGATCCAGTGCCTTGCCATGGGCAATGTGTCCAGGCTCTTTGCCCGGTGAGCGCCGTTCGATCAGATTGATCCAGTCCAGCGAACGCAAGTAATCCAGACTTTCATCGGCTGAATCATTGTCCACCACCCACACTGGAATCCGCTGTTCCTGAACGTGCTCACGCAACAACTCCAGACACATACGAGTGAGGTCCGGGGTCTTGTAATTGACCAACACAAGACTGAACTTCGACGGCAGTGGTGCGGGTAAATTGAACGCGCTCATGGGCAAAGACTCATCCACGGATAAAGGGGCGACAGTGCTTTCTTGAGCTCGGATGCTAACGGTGCAACCTTAGGCGAACCTTAATTTGCCGTTTTCGCAGCGGGGCGCCGTTGTATCGAGATGAGACCGGGCCAACGCCACAGCTTTTTTTTCGTCAATTACACGCTAGAATGCGCGCCCTTTTAACGCCTCAAGGATGATAACGGCGTCGCCGTTGGGTCACGGATGAAACCACTTTCCCTCTACCACCCAGCCTTGTACTGGCTGCGCGTGTGGCAAAAAAGACTGTTCCGCCAGATCGCCTGGCGCTGCTCCAGCAAACGCTACGCCCGACCGGCCGCCACCGCCGAACGCCTGCCGTATCGCTACCTCAAGCACACCTCGAAACTGATCCGCAAACTCGGCGACTCCGACCTCGTCCTGCAACACAACAAGGTCATCAACCTTAAACTCGCCGTTGCCGCCATCGACGGCGTCACCATTGCCCCCGGCGAACACTTCTCCTTCTGCCGCCTGGTCGGCCGTCCGACACGTCAGCGTGGCTATGTCGAAGGCATGGAGCTGTCGTTCGGCGAGGCGCGACGTGGCGTTGGCGGGGGCATCTGTCAGTTGAGCAACCTGATCCACTGGATGGCCATTCACTCGCCGCTGGTGGTGGTCGAGCGTTCCAACCACAGCTTCGACCCGTTCCCGGATGAGGGGCGCGTGCTGCCGTTCGGCTCCGGCGCGGCGATTTTCTATAACTACATCGATCTGGTGCTGCACAACCCGACCGACCGGCACTTCCAACTGAAGTTGAACGTGGGCGAGACGCAACTGGAAGGCGAATTACTGTGTGATCAAGTGCGCGATTATCGATATCACGTGTTTCAGCAGGCGCACCGGTTTGTGCGGGAGGCGGGCAGGGTGTTTCGCGAGAATGAGATCTGGCGAGAGATCAGGAACAAAGGCCAGGTCGGTGAATTGGTGAAACGCGAACGGCTCTATCGCAACCGCGTGGTGGTCAAGTATGCGGTTGCCGACGAGTTGATCGAATAGAGGGTTTTTACCTGATCAGTTTCTGAAGTAAAGCTCATCCAGTTGGCGTCGACGAATTGATACGTACTCGTTCCAGACGGCGGGGAAGTCCTGATCTTTAGTCAGCGGAAAGGTCAGGTAAATGTGCTTGCCGACCACCTGGATGTATTGACGCGCACGTTTGAACGCGGGCTGTTCGTAGAGCGAAATACTCTCGTCGTAGGCGTCGTGGTAGTGATGAATACTCATGCGGTGGGGCGCGATCATCGCCCGGGCAAAATCAATCACCCAGCTACTGTCCACGGCCGTGCTCAAATAACCGTAAACCCCATCGCTTGATAGCCGAATACACGACTGGGCCTGCGTGCCTTCATCGTCATTGACCACAATGATCTGGTCGGCGAAGTACTGAATACTCCTGTCGTCAGGCCCTTGCAGGAGCAAGCCCCAACCTTCTGCGCCCATGCGGAACTCACCGTTGTTTTCAAAGGTGGCGGTCCAGCCATTGGCCAATGTGATCACGTGCTTATTCATGGGGTCTTCCCTGGTTCATTTGATTCGACGTTAAAGCTTTTCCAGATCGACAGTGCAACCTCTGTCCTTCAGCCTTTGCAGTTCCTCAGCGAATGAGTACTTCGGCAGGTCCTGATTTTCCTTGTCGTACACCTGCCGGAGCAGTCGGAACAGCACGCCAACCGTTGTTTTACTTGTTTCATCAAGGGCCTCAATCACGTCGTAGCCTTGCGCCGATAGAAAAGTGATTTTGCTTTTGAGGACGTAATAAGCAGTGATGTTGCAAAGCAGTCCCTGCGCGTCAACATAGTTTTCCTTCAGGGTTACGACATATGTTTCGAAGAGCCGGGTCAGGGTATTTTGCGGAGTGTCCTGCGTGTTCAGTGCAGCACACAGGCCTTGCCAATTGCCGATATGCAGGTGATCACCCCAGTCGCAGCCGCGGGCGAAGTAGCGTCCGTTACCTTTGAAAAAATCCGGGATCTCATGCTGATCCAGAGCCGTTTGGAAACTGTCGATCACGGAGTATTTCCTGCGGTGGTTATCAGGTGGCGACGCCACGGTCCGAACCGGGCGCGAACATCAGGTGTTCATCTTCCAGCCTGTTCCGGCAGCGCTCGACAAATGCCAAGGCAGCCGCTGAGTCGATCAGGAACAAGGCGTAGGATTTCTCGCTGATTGCGTAGTATTCCTCATAATCGACCAGACGATTGCTCACGGGTATGGACACGTAATGGCGACCCGTGGTGGTTTCGACACCGAGGGTGAAGCGTTCAGTCCGGTTGACCAATGTTTCGTCGAACTTCAATTGTCACCTCGCTCGTTTGCTTCAATACGTGGTTCGTAGCCTGACAGTCTGTTCGTCAGGCTATCGTCGTCTGAATACTTTTGCTTGAGCTGTTTCAGACGCTGGTCGGTTCCTTTGCAGGCGTGATTGATTGCGCTGATGACCTGGTCGAGGTTGTCGGGATCCGTCGGATCAGGCTCGGGGATGTCGGCGCGAAGCGTGTCACAGGTGGCTCGGTCGTTGATGAAAACGGCGACGTCGGCGGGGAGTTGGCTGTGGGCATTGGCTGCATTGGACATAAACGGGAAGGTCAGCGCGATGAGCAGGAAGAAGGGGGCGGCGTTCATGGTTTGTCTCGTGATTGGTGCTTTTTTCGGGCGGTGCCGGCTGAGTGGCTGCCATTGCGTTCACGCTGTGCTACATCCAGTGTATAAATAAATTTGGCCTCATTTTCGACACCTGGCTCGCCCTGAAACAAGCTTGCAGCTATTTCAGGCTCAGTCAGTTTTCGAAGAGACATATCTATCCCGCCTATCCTCTATGGATATTGTCGTAGTCAGTTGCTTTAGGAGTGGAGTTAATGCCTTTGTTCTCTTGAGAGTGATAATAGTCTTCGATGCTCAATGTGGAGTCAATTTTGGCCGTCAAAATGCACGCTTCAGTTTGCCAAGGATAATTCAGGTTTTTATTCATCATGGCAGGTCGTTCGGTGCGATCCCATACTTTGTACTTAGTATCGCGCCAACGGCGTGGTGGTCGGTTGGAGAGTTTGTCATGAGCCACAGTGGTTGGATCTAGATGGCGGAATTGTTCAAGGATCGGTAACTCCGGCAATGGCTGACTTACGTCCATGTAGCGCTGCAAGGTATCCCAGAATGCCAGGCATTCTTCACGACTCATTCCTAACGATTGGACCTTGCCTCCAAGGAAAATCTCGAAATCACTGTAACGGTGATGTAACCAAATAGCCGTACTGCTGTTGCCGTGGGGAGATGGTCGCAATTCCATCGATGCATCGAATTCATAAAATGGTGCAGCGAAGGCTGGACGAAAACGGCGAGCGACGGTGAGTATTCCCGTTTTTCTATTGAATTCGCTGCCATCGTGCTGGAAAACTTGTAGGTACTTAAAAAATAAGTAGTCCCACCCTACCAGTCCCATGGCTACGCTAACTACCATGGCTGCACTTCCTACCAGTAGATTTCCGCCGTACACAGGATTGCCATAATCGATAACTGATGCCGTAGTGCATGTCAGGATGCCAAACGACATTTGGGTTAGGTATTTTTTATATTTTGGCTCGTCAGACCACATGAACCAGGAGCTAAATCCCATCATTAGAAGGGCGAATAGTGGAATTATTGAAGCGATCGCCATGGAGGAGTACGTACTATGGTTCTTCATCATGTGATCTAGAGGTCGGGATATTGCCCCGGACATAACCAAAGTCCAAAATGTCCAAGGTACAAAGGCGATGCAACTCCATTTTAAAAACGGGTGCAATATTTGGATCCTGTTTGAGTTGTCAAAGCGCCAGTGTTCATTGTTTTTAGCGTAGGTTTCTTTTCTATCTTCGGTTTTCTCACGGTTATTGATTTGATGAAGCTGCGCACTTACGTCCTGCCAAGGCTCAAGATTTGCATAGTTTGCCCAGTAGAGAGCGCTTCGAAGTAAACGAAAATTCTTCGATTCTCCAGCCCGTTTGTGAGCAGGTAATTTAGGAATTACCTGACTATTGAATGCCGCAATTCCATATCTATCGGGTTGTAATTCTGTAGAATTCATGTTTTTAAGAAATCTCTCTGTTCTATCAACCAATAAGGCACGTCGTCTGCCCCACCAATATTAGTTGGCTGAGGAGCAGAATATAGCTCTGATGAATTTGCGTCGGTTGTGGCAGAAAAATATAACAGTACTCCCGAGGTTGTAGAATGAATTTTGGCGGTCAAAATGCACGGTCAGATTGTCAAGGGTAATTCAGGTTTTTATTCATCATGGCAGGTCGTTCGGTGCGATCCCGTACTCATGAATCCATTGCCACTGATTTCAGTTCTTTTCAATAGTCTGTTAGTTTACAATGTTTAGTGTTTGTGATTGTTTGTCCTCTAGCTATTTTTTTGGAAGGTGAAACTGAAATTCTAGGATTAGAATCTTTAATTACCATATCCATTCGCGCTCTGTGAAGACTGCATTTTGTGGGAGTATTTTACGAAGTGTTTCTATATAGTTTTCGAATAATTCTTTTGTTGGTCTAGCTTCAAAGCCGACCATTAATTCTGATTCTTGGGCTACGATGATATTTCTTTTTCTATCAATGGTGACAAATTTATAATCGCCCCAGTTGGATGATTTTTCAATATGGGGCGTGTTGTCCCAGCTTAGAAAAAATTTGGCTGCTATAATTGCCATGCCAGCAGGGCCGGCGAGCATGATAAATAATGCCGGGTCATATGCGATGATGCCGATAATGGATGCTAGGAATAATGCTGAAATAACTTTTAATATTGTGGCGGCAGCTTTCGGGAAGTTAAGTCTTGATTCTTCTATCCCTGATACATCGCTAATTGTGTAAGTATAGATTTTTTTTTGCCGGACAACGAGTATCCACAAATAAACGCACATCAGGGTCCATACGATTCCAGCGTGAAGGCTTAGGAATACAGATCGCTCTGGTTCGGGCAAAAGAATAACGTAGGTTTCGTAAAATCCATTCGTGATCGCCGTTAGCCCTATTAGAGTTAAGATTGCCATACCTATGTCCATATGCACTGTGTCTCGAGGTAGCGCCTTTGTTGTCCACGTCATTAGTGGTTTTGCATGCGTCGATCTTTCGTGGTTCGAAAATTCTTTGGCTTTATCCGTATTTTCATTTTTCATAGCAGGAAATTTTCATTAATTAAGAATGGGGAGTACGGTTGCATTGTCGCGTCCTCCGAGTTTCTGCACGGCTAAGTTGCTCTTGTCTAAAAGGTTTAAGCGTGCGTCTTTCTGGTCGTCTACTCCATCATCTGTAAGCTCCAATTGGTAGCGGTAGCCTCTATCGCCTTCACCAGAAGCAAGAATTTCAGTAGGGTACCAGATCTGGAATTCAATATTTTGAGCGTTAGCAGTGAGAGGAACTCAAGTTTGCCTTGAGTTTCGGGAACAACGTGTGGTCATTGCCGAAGATCAGTTTGTGCGGCGCGGCGCTGTGCTGGAAGTGGTAGTGAATGCCTTCTTCTTCGCACAGACGCTGGATGAAGTGCAGATCCGATTCGTCGTATTGCATGCAGTAGATGCGCTCGGGGTAGACCGCGCCGGTCTGAAAGGCGTAGGCATTGCTGGATGCCGTGTTCTTCCAGCACCTGGCTGATGATTTTCGGCACGCTGAGGTTCTGAAAGATGCGCTGGTTGATGCGGTGCGCGAGGTACGCCAGTTGTGGGCGCAGGGTCAGCGAATAGCGCGTCAGGCGTTTGCCCGAGTCGCCCTGCGCGGCGCGGAAGATCTGGCCGTGGATGCCGCTGACGTCGGGCTACAGTTGCAGGAAGGCCGGTTTGTGCAGGAGGGTTTCGAGAACCACGATGTTTGCTCATTGGCCAACTCAGGTTTAAAACGAAAACCTAGTTGCTAGCTCTTTGGTCGTGCAAAAATAAATCAGTTTTTGTCGCGTCCCTCTTCAAAACTTGTAGACGGTCGAGTAAGTTTTTTTGCGAGTACTAAGAATTTGTCAATGTCAGCTTTAGGTAGGTGTACCGGTATATATAGATAGTTGTCTTCAAGGCGCATTTTTGGATTGTGACGGCGCTGGACGGCGACTAAATTTCGCTTTCTATCAGTAATTACGAGATTTGGTCGATCCCAAGTGAATCTTAAACTTTTTGTCGGGTTTTTCCAGTTTAAAAGATGTATGGCACTCACTATAGAGACTCCAGCGGGACCGGCTAGTAGCCATGCTGCTGATGGG
This sequence comes from Pseudomonas sp. PB103, assembly GCF_009764635.1. Classification (NCBI taxonomy): domain Bacteria; kingdom Pseudomonadati; phylum Pseudomonadota; class Gammaproteobacteria; order Pseudomonadales; family Pseudomonadaceae; genus Pseudomonas; species Pseudomonas sp. PB103. The sequence goes on from NZ_RWIL01000097.1 coordinate 36,304, forward strand.
TTGAAAATAATAAATACTAAAACTGCGAAGAGGAATATTCCAGATAGCCATTTGAAGAAGGTTCCCGCAAGCTTCGGGAAGTGGGTTTTGTATTTAACATCGATTTCTTTATCGGTAACTACGTAGTGGTATATATATTTTTGCCGTATCACTAATATCCAGAAATATAAAGTCATGCAGAGGCATACAGTTCCGAAGTGTGCGCTTAGAAATATTGATCGTTGTCGTAGTGGGAGCTCAAGATAAAATATTTCATATATTCCATTTAAGAGTGCAGTTAGTCCGATTAAGGTAAGTACAATCATGCCCATGTCCATGATTGAAGTATTGTGAGGTAGAGCTTTAATTGTCCAAGACATCTGGACATTGCCCGCAATTGGTGCCTGTTCGATAGCGTTTTTGTCTGGTATTGAAGTAGTCATTTATTTTTCTTAAGCGGAGCTTGCACCAAGGCGCCACGCATTCGACCGCCTAGTATTTGATTTAGATGTGTGTGATTAACAAGTTCTTTTTATGTCCTTATTCCTGTCAGTGTATTGGCTGGCTGTTCAGATTTAAAGATATTGCTTGGTGTTTTAGCGCTCACCATTTCCAGTCTTCCTCAGAAAAAATTGCATCATCTGGAAGTATTGTGTGAAGGTTTTTAGATACTCATCGAACAATTTGTCTGACAGTCGGGCTTCAAATCCAACCATTAAGTTGGTTTGGTGGATTACTATTATATTTTTTTTCGATCAACTGTTACAAATTTATATTTATCCCAGTTGCTACTCGTTTCGGTATGTGTTTCATTTTTCCAGCCTAAAAAGAATTTTGCAGGAATTATGGCCATGCCGGCTGGCCCCGCAAGTATTAGAAGCATTGAGGGGTCGTATATGCATGCGCCGATAATCGCTATCAAAAAAAACGCTGAAATTGATTTAAATATATAATTCGCTATTCTTGGAAAGTGTAGTTGTGACTCTTGGGTTCCGAAAGTTCGATTGATTTTATAGTGGTAGATTTTTTTTTGGCGAACGACAAGCTTCCATAAGTAAATTGTCATAATCGTCCAGGCGAACCCTGCGTGGAGACTCAGAAATGTCGATTGATCTTTTTCAGATAAGTTCAAGATATAGACTTCGTGCATCCCGTTTGCTATGGCCGTTAATCCGAGTATCAGCATTGCCGCCATGCCGATATCCATAAACCTGGAGGCGTGTTGTCGCGTTTTTATCGACCACTCCATAATAGGAAGAAGTCTATTTGTATTTTTAATATTGGCGAGGGTTGGAGTGTCGTTATTTTGGCTCATTATCTTTTGCTCCATTTACTCGAGAATAGGAAGAACTGCTGCATTTTCACGCCCTCCTAATTCTTGTACTACGAGAGTGCTGTCATCCAAAGAACTAATTCTAGTATCATTTTGGTCATTGATTCCGTCGCTTTACATCTGTATACATTCAAGATACAAAGATGTATGTCTCTCTTTGTTGATAGAGCCATGCGACCACCGTTTTTCTCCCAACGGTGCAAACGGGTCGTTGGGTTTTTGATCTATGCTCCAACTGTATCAAATAAAACTGGCAAGTTCTATCTGCGTCTTTTTGATTTGTTGTTTGATCCGGGTTTTATGCTGCTACCATGGCCAGCGCTCAACACGATACTCTACAGATTCTGGAAGTAATTCGTGCATTATTTTCAAACAGTAATGAAGTGTTTCTTTGTTCGGTAAGCGCATATTGAACCCAAATAATGGGTTGTTAGTGCATGTGGCGATTACCATCAATCTGTCCTGATCTATAATAACCAAGTCGTAAGTGCTCCATGCTACCGAATTGTTTTTTACTTTGTTCTTCCAATTTATAAAGAATCTGGCTGAGCCTAAAGCCATTGCAATCGGCCCAATCATGAAGGCAAGAGATCCTGTGAACGCCGCAACAGAAAAAAAGAGTATTACGATGGCGATGGCTGAAGATTTGAATATGGGCGTTGCAAACTTCGGGAAGTATAAATATTTCTCAACTTCTGCGCCGTTTTTGGTGATTCGATAATTAAATACGGTTTTTTGGCGTGTCATCATTAGGAATATAAGAAAAAGGCCATAAGCGATGCCGCAAATCGCTAACCAAATATCTAGATTTTCATGGATGTTATCCCGCATATACCAAGTAATACCCAAGCAAATTAGTGTGGGTATTAGCATCATGACCACAGGGCCGAGATTTATGTCCCTTAATGGTTGCTCTAAAGAGCGAGTTGTCCACGCCAATAGAGCCTCGCTGGAGGGCTGGGGGGGAGGGCTGTCGCTTTCTAAGTTGGAGTCGTTTGTAGTGTTGGTCGGTGTTCTTCTGATATCGTTCATGTTATGTCTTTTTAATCTAGAACAAAAACAAGCGACTCATTCCGGCTTGCCGATTTAACTTGCAGTTTTTTACTCAGACCGTCTGCCTCTGTTGAACCATCCGTGCTTATTTCGACTTGATAAAGGTTACCACGATCGTCGCTATCACCGCTGACAATGCGGGATGAGTACCATATTTGGAACTCTAAATAGTTTGTATTTTCTCCAAGTGGTACCCACGCCTGCCAGATAAAGCCCTTTCCTGGATCTACGCAGTAAATGCGTTCGGGGTAGACCGAGCCGGTCTGGAAGGCGTAGGCATTGCCCTGGATGCTGTGTTCTTCCAGCACCTGGCTGATGATTTTCGGCACGCTGAGGTTCTGGAAGATGCGCTGGTTGATGCGGTGCGCGAGGTACGCCAGTTGCGGGCGCAGGGTTACTGCCCGCAAAAGCGGGTCAACGTACGCGGAAATCTGGAGGGGCGTAAACAACATCGACCAGCAGAGCTGGCCGATGTTTGTAGCGATGAACCGTAATTGAACGACTGGAGCACGCCAGTCATCGGATCCCGAAGTACTGGATACTTCGTGGGGCCAGGTGATTTTGCGGTAGGTGAAATGCACTTCGTCCAGGTGGGTGAAGTACGAGTTGCCTGGATGCTGGCAGTTGTACATTTTGTTGTTGATCGCGGCATAGGTAATCATGAACGATGAATATTATCGAAGTCATCAGCTTTCGGAGTTGCATGTATCCCTTTTGCTTCTTGAGCGCGGTAATACGCCTCAATCGTCAACGATGGATCGATACGCGCTTTCACGATACAGGGTTCTTTTTGCCATGGATATTCTTGCAACTGTTTGGCCAGAGCCTTCTGGCCGCCTGTAATCCATCCTTTCTCCGACTGATCTCTCCATCGTCGTGGGTTGCGGCCAGTTTTTGCGTCGTGGGCCACTGTCACGGGATCAAGATGGCGACTTTGCTCAAGTACAGGCAGGTCAGGCAACGGTTGTGTGACATCCATGTAACGTTGCAGGCAATCCCAGAATGCCAATGTATTCGGCTGGTCAAGGCCTAAGGCGTGAACTTTGGTGGCTAGGCATACCTTGTTGTCGGTATATCGGTGATGCAGCCACAGGGCGTAGTCGTGAGAACCATAACCACTAGGCAGTAGTTGGAGCACCGGATCAAATTCTTCAAAGGGTGCTACAAAAATTCTACGAAAACGTCGCTTGAAGCGGAGCATTCCGTCGAGGCGATTGAACTCGCTTCCGTCGTGGGTGCTCATTCTGCCGTACAGCCACAGCAGGCTATCAGTCCCTACAGTTGCTACGAAATAAAGAAATGTGCCTAGCCAGAGGCAAACTTGCATGCTGTCAGTTCCAAAAAGTGAACCATACCTCCATAAAACGGTACCGGCGAAAATTACGAAACCGCCGATTTGGATCTGATGCACCAGTTTTTTGCCACTCATGAATAGCGCAAGTGAAATATACATGGCAGCCACGACAGCTATGCATCCAATTAACATATAAAACGCATTAACATCGCTTCTCCCTGTGTCGGGGACGAACTCAATGACTATTCCGAGTCCCCAAACAGCTGATACGAAAGAGATACAAATTAATTTAAGTATAAATAGTAGGTGTGGAATCTTAGTGGTGCTTTGAAATTGCCAGCGGTTCGCGTTGCAGTATGTATTTTCAGTGTGTCCCGTCTCCCGCTGTCGGCGATATGCAGACTGTTCTTTACTCTCTAATTGGGCAGTGACTTCCATTTCTGGCTCTATGTATGCGTAGTGACCAAAAGCAAGATGAGTATCAAAGGTGCCTGAACGATTGAAGTCTTGTGCCGATTTGGGTGGCGGCAACGCTTCTTGGTTGTTGCTGTAATATGCACTTACAGCATATGGAGTGTCCAATTTAAATGTCATACAGGGAACTCAGTGATTTCAATTTGCCAATAGGGGGTGTTTCATTTGCAGGCAGATTGTCTGGCGGTAGTCGACGGTTTGACGGTGAAAATGCTGACCAGTTTTTAGGGCTGGGCTGAGGTAAAATCAAATGCTCGTCTTGCTGATCTGAGCTTAATTCAAACTGAGCACTAATTTTTAAGCCTTGAGTCACCCGAACATTATAACGATCTAGGGGGCTAAGCTGAATTATGGCTAAGCTTGCGGGTACGATGTAAAGCACGCTAGTCGAGTCCAACGAAAGTGCTGCTACCTTAGGCGCTGCAGCGGGTACACGATGGTAGCGTTTTACGTCGAAAGGACCGTTAATTCGCAAGCTACTTTGGAACTCTTGAGTGATCAATTGAAATTGCTTGGTATTCTCGAACATTGACAATAGTGGAGAGCTGAGAACTATAGCCCAGTCCTGATCGTCTAGAGCTTGTTTCTGAGGTACAACGCATTGAAGCCCCGAAGTTGGTATTGGCGAGCGATCATGATCCGCTTGTTCTAAAGCCTTGCGGTGAGCTACGGGTGCTTTTTTTCGCCATTCGGCCAACCGTTGTACGAATATTTGCGGTTTTCCGAAATGCCGAGTAGTTGCTGATAGGCAACCTGCGGATCCTTCAAGTGAGAAAAACGCTGACCATTGCCCAAAGCATGATCCAGCATTCCCGCTTCGGCAAATTTGCTACCGAATGGGCCTTTTTTCACCACTATCTCTATGTCACTGCCGGTCAGCAGATTGGCAGCGATAGTACCTCCTATAGCCAGAACCATGCGCGTTTGCCCGAGTCGCCCTGCGCGGCGCGGTAGATCTGGCCGTGGATGCCGCTGCCGTCGGGCGACAGTTGCAGGAAGGCCGGTTTGTGCAGGAGGGTTTCGAGGTCCAGCGACGGTTTTTCATTGACCAGTTCCACCTCGAACACGAAGGGTTGGCTGATGGCTTCCCGGCCTTGCAGGGTAAACACCTGAAAGTCGGCCGGGAGACCTTCGATGGTCAGGGCAAAGTGGGTTTCATTGGCCGGCGCGAACATCCGTTGTTCCTCGTGCTGTACAGCGGCGCTCGTCGACGGCCGCGAAAGCGGGTCAACGTACGCGAAATTCTGGA
>NZ_RWIL01000098.1:0-53751 GCF_009764635.1 Pseudomonas sp. PB103
CGATCTTTTGATCTTGATTGTAAAAAACAAGATCAAAAGATCGCAGCCTGCGGCAGCTCCTACATTGGATCGTGTGAACTCAGGCGGCGGGCTGGTCGAGTTCCAGGCCCACGCCCAGGCGGCGGCCCATGCACGGCCAGCGTTTCCACGCGGCGCCGGTGTCCGGACTGCTGAGTTTGTCGCGGTAGGCTTCTACCGATTCCAGCGCAAAACTCTCGTCGTTGAGCATCTCGTCGATGGCGTGATGCACTGCTTCGTCCAGTTGGTTGGCAAATTCCTCACCGATCAATTGGTGAGCAATCAAGTTGGCGACCGTCATGTCCAAGGGGATCAATGGCTGGCCGAAATGCTTGATGTACAGGTCGTTGACCTCTTCGACAAAACGGTGCGCCAGATAGGCTTCGTCGAGCAGGCTGTCCAGGCCAACGTGCCCGGCCATGATGGCCGGCGGCTGGAGGAAATACTGCTCGGCGATTTTCAGCACCGGTTTGATCTGCGATTCGATTCCCGCTTCCCTGGCGACTTCATTGGCTGCGTCCAGCAGGTCCGGCACTTCATCGATGTAGGCGGCGACAAAACGCGTCAGCACACCATTGGCGTCGGCTTCCGGTAACTGGATCGACGGGTGTAGATGCGGCAGCTTGCTTTCCAGCTGACGGGTCAGCAGGCCAGTGTCTTTCTCGTGTTGTTGGGCTGTTTGGATCTGCTCGCGCAATGCGGCGGTGTTCATGAAAACTCCAGGAAACAAGGCAATGAAATAGGGAAGACATAAGTTAGCTGGCTTACGAAAAATGCTAAGACGCATTTGTCATAATTATTTCATCCTTGATGCAGCTGCGTTATATCGATTTGCCACCACTCGTCTGCATCCTTCTCCATTCGTGCCCTCGATTGCAAGCACCCGCTGTTTCAGATCATTTACTTCAGCACATTGCATTTCTCAGCCGCTGACTATACTCGCCAGTGAATGGAGTTAGCTGATGACGCCCGACTGCACCCGCAGCAAGGCCCGGCGATTCAAGTTCGTAGTCTGATGCAGCCGCTCCCTTGCCGCAGGCGAAAGCCGGCGGGATAACAAGAACGATAAGGGGAACCCGCAATGATGCGACATCCACACGTCTGGATGGGCCTCCTGTTGTGGTCGATTTTCAGTCCGGCACACGCTGCCTGGACTGTGAATATGGCGCCTGGAGCGACTGAAATCAGTCACGCAGTATTCGACCTGCACATGACCATTTTCTGGATCTGTGTGGTGATCGGGATCATCGTCTTCGGCGCCATGTTCTGGTCGATGATGGTGCACCGCCGTTCTACCGGGCAGGTCGCCGCAAAATTCCACGAAAGCACCACCGTCGAAATTCTCTGGACCGTCGTACCGTTTCTGATTCTGGTGGCGATGGCCGTGCCGGCGACTGCCACCCTGATCAAGATGTACGACACCAGTGAGCCGGATATCGATATCCAGATCACCGGTTATCAGTGGAAGTGGCACTACAAATACCTGGGTCAGGACGTCGAGTTCTTCAGCAACCTGGCCACCCCCGCCGAGCAGATCCACAACAAGGAAGCCAAGGGCGAGCACTACTTGCTCGAGGTCGATAAGCCATTGGTGCTGCCGACCGGGGCCAAGGTGCGCTTCCTCGTGACCTCCGCCGACGTTATCCACTCGTGGTGGGTGCCGGCCTTCGCGGTCAAACGCGATGCGATCCCGGGTTTCGTCAACGAGGCGTGGACGCGCATCGACAAGCCCGGCATTTACCGTGGCCAGTGCGCCGAACTGTGCGGCAAGGATCACGGCTTCATGCCGATCGTGGTCGAGGTCAAGGAGAAGGCCGACTACGACAAGTGGCTCGCCGAGCGCAAAGCCGAAGCTGCGCAGCTTAAGGAATTGACCAGCAAGGAATGGACCCTCGACGAACTCAAGGAACGCGGCGACAAGATCTATCACACCACCTGCGTGTCCTGTCACCAGGCTGAAGGTCAGGGCCTGCCGCCGATGTTCCCGGCGCTCAAGGGCTCGGAACTGATCATGAAAGGCAGCAAAGCCGATCACCTGCACCGCGTGGTCTTCGGCAAACCGGGCACCGCCATGGCGGCCTTCGGCAAGCAGCTGTCAGAAGTCGACATCGCAGCGGTCGTGACTTACGAACGTAACGCCTGGGGCAACAATAAGGGCGACATGGTCACGCCAAAAGAAGTGCTGGAGATGAAACAGGCGGGGGACAAATGAGCCGACCTATCGCATCTGCCCGCCACGGTTCGCGGCTCGCCGCCGCGAACCACCTCGCCCACTCACGTGAAGGAGACCGGCCATGAGCGCTGTCATCGATGACCATGGTCATGCCGACCACGCCCACGGCCCCGCCAAAGGCCTGATGCGCTGGGTGCTGACCACCAACCACAAGGACATCGGCACGCTTTACCTGTGGTTTGCGTTCTGCATGTTCCTGCTCGGCGGTACGTTCGCGATGGTGATTCGCGCCGAACTGTTCCAGCCGGGGCTGCAAATCGTCGAGCCGGCGTTCTTCAACCAGATGACCACCATGCACGGTCTGGTGATGGTCTTCGGTGCGGTGATGCCAGCGTTCGTCGGCCTCGCCAACTGGATGATCCCGTTGATGATCGGCGCGCCGGACATGGCCCTGCCACGGATGAACAACTTCAGCTTCTGGCTGTTGCCGGCGGCGTTTCTGATCCTGGTGTCGACCCTGTTCACCCCCGGTGGCGGGCCGAACTTCGGCTGGACGTTCTATGCGCCGCTGTCGACGACCTACGCACCGGAAAGCGTGACCTTCTTCATCTTCGCCATCCACTTGATGGGCATCAGCTCGATCATGGGCGCGATCAACGTGATCGCGACCATCCTCAACCTGCGTGCGCCCGGCATGACGCTGATGAAAATGCCGCTGTTCGTCTGGACCTGGCTGATCACCGCATTCCTGCTGATCGCGGTGATGCCGGTACTCGCCGGGTGCGTGACGATGATGCTGATGGACATCCACTTCGGCACCAGTTTTTTCAGTGCGGCCGGTGGCGGTGACCCGGTGTTGTTCCAGCATGTGTTCTGGTTCTTCGGGCATCCCGAGGTGTACATCATGATCCTGCCGGCCTTCGGCGCCGTCAGCTCGATCATCCCGACCTTCTCGCGCAAGCCGCTGTTCGGCTACACCTCGATGGTTTATGCGACGGCGAGCATTGCCTTTCTGTCGTTCATCGTCTGGGCGCACCACATGTTCGTGGTCGGCATTCCGTTGGTGGGCGAGCTGTTCTTCATGTACGCGACGCTGCTGATCGCGGTGCCGACCGGGGTGAAGGTGTTCAACTGGGCCAGCACCATGTGGCAAGGCTCGCTGACCTTCGAGACGCCGATGCTGTTTGCCGTGGCGTTCGTGATCCTGTTCTCCATCGGCGGTTTCTCCGGGTTGATGCTGGCCATCGCCCCGGCGGACTTTCAATATCAGGACACCTACTTTGTCGTCGCGCACTTCCACTATGTGCTGGTGCCGGGGGCGATCTTCGGGATCTTCGCGTCGACCTATTACTGGCTGCCGAAATGGACCGGCCACATGTACGACGAAACCCTCGGCAAGCTGCATTTCTGGCTGTCGTTCGTCGGCATGAACCTGACCTTCTTCCCGATGCACTTTGTCGGGTTGGCGGGGATGCCGCGACGGATTCCGGACTACAACCTGCAGTTCGCCGACTTCAACATGGTCTCGTCGATTGGCGCGTTCATGTTCGGTGCGACGCAGATTTTCTTCCTCTTCATCGTGATCAAGACGATTCGCGGCGGCCCGCCAGCACCGGCCAAACCGTGGGATGGTGCGGAAGGTCTGGAGTGGAGCGTGCCGTCACCGGCGCCGTACCACACCTTCACCACACCGCCGGAAGTGAAATGAACACCATCAGTCCTGTGACAAACCCTGTGGGAGCTGGCTTGCCAGCGATAGGGCCAGCGCAGTGTGTCAGGCAGGCAGCCATCGCTGGCAAGCCAGCTCCCACAAGGATTCATGTGGAGGCTGAAAATCATGGCTGACTCAATCTCGATGAAAAAACTGGTCACCCGTCTGCTTGGGGTGGTCGTGGCGATGTTCGTTTTCGGTTTTGCTTTGGTGCCGATCTACGACGTGATGTGCAAAGCCTTCGGCATCAACGGCAAGACCGCCGGGCAGTACGAGGGCGAGCAAGTGGTCGACACTTCGCGCCAGGTGCGCGTGCAGTTTCTGTCGACCAACACCGCCGACATGCCCTGGGACTTTTACCCCAAGCATGACGAACTCACCGCCAACCCCGGTGCGGTCAACGAGATGATCTTCATCGCGCGCAATCCCACCGACAAACCGATGAGCGCGCAAGCCGTGCCGAGCATCGCGCCGAGTAACGCGGCGGCATATTTCCACAAGACCGAATGCTTTTGCTTTACCCAGCAGGTGCTGCAGCCCGGTCAGCAGATCGAGATGCCAGTGCGTTTCATTGTTGACCGCGACATGCCCAAGGAAGTGAAGCACCTGACGCTGTCCTACACGCTGTTCGATATCACCGCCCGACATCCGCCGGTGGCTGCAAACACTGGCGGTTGAGCGTGCCCGATAAGGAGAACAATAAATGGCAACTCATGAGCATTATTACGTTCCGCCGCAAAGCAAATGGCCGATCATCGCCACCTTCGGCATGGCCATCACCGTGTACGGCCTCGCCACCTGGTTCAATGATCTGAAGGCGGCGCGCCCGGAATCCCACGGCCCGTACATCTTTTTCGTCGGTGGCCTGTTGCTGGCGTACATGCTGTTCGGCTGGTTCGGCGCGGTGATCAAGGAAAGCCGCGCGGGGCTCTATAGCGCGCAGCTGGATCGCTCATTTCGCTGGGGCATGAGTTGGTTCATCTTCTCCGAGGTGATGTTCTTCGTCGCCTTCTTCGGTGCGCTTTTTTACGTGCGCCACGTCTCCGGGCCGGCGCTCGGCGGGGAAGGCACCAAAGGCATCGCGCACATGCTCTGGCCGAACTTCCAGTTCACCTGGCCGTTGCTGCACACACCGGATCCGAAACTGTTCCCGCCGCCGAAAGAAGTCATCAGCCCGTGGGGCTTGCCGCTGATCAACACGATCCTGCTGGTCAGCTCCAGCGTGACCATCACCATCGCCCACCATGCCTTGAAGAAGGGCCATCGCGGCGCGCTGAAAATCTGGCTGGCGATCACCGTGCTGCTCGGTTGCGCGTTTCTTGGTTTCCAGGCTGAGGAATACATGCACGCCTATCACGAACTGGGCCTGACCCTCGGTTCGGGCATTTATGGCGCGACGTTCTTCATGCTCACCGGGTTCCACGGCGCCCACGTGACCATCGGCACGATCATTCTGTTTGTGATGCTGATGCGCATCATGAAGGGCCACTTCGACAACGAGCACCAGTTCGGCTTCGAAGCGGCGAGCTGGTATTGGCACTTCGTCGACGTGGTGTGGATCGGCCTGTTTATCTTCGTTTACGTGCTCTGAGGAACAACCCTACCAAGGTGCATGCGAGACCAATTGGCCGCTGTAAAAGCCCCAGGCGATCAAGCCGACGGTGCAAGCGGCCAGTGCCACCCGAACACTCAAGGCGATGACCAGGCGATTGGAACTGCTGTCGTCCTTGACCAGGAAAAACAGGCCGCTGAACAGGCTGATCACCGTGGCAATCAGCATCAGGACGATCGCTGTTTTGAGCATGGGAAGAACTCCGGGGGACAGGCGATGCAATTGAGTATAGCGAGCGCAACGACTGACTTTGTGGCGCAGCCATGAAGCGCTTTCGTCCGGGCGTGATTCCGACCGTGGTGGTGGCGTTGTTGCTGCCGCTGCTGGTGTCGCTGGGCTTTTGGCAACTGAGCCGGGGCGCCGAGAAGACCGCCCTGCTCGCCAGTTACGCCGAACGTCGTGCGGCCGACCCGATGGCCAGCACTGAGTTGCTGAACAGCGCCGATCCGGCGTATCGCCGCGTGCATCTGCACGGCCAGTTCGATGCCGCGCACAGTCTGCTGTTGGATAACCGTCAACGTAACGGCAAGGTCGGCGTCGAGCTGCTGCAACCGTTTCAGGATCAACGCAGCGGTCTGTGGCTGCTGGTCAACCGCGGCTGGTTGCCGTGGCCGGATCGCCGCGTACCGCCGCAATTCACCACGCCCACTGAAGCATTGAATATCGATGCCTGGGTCTACGTCGCCCCCGGCGCCACTTTCCAGTTGCACGCTGATCCAGTCAGCAGCACCTGGCCGCAAACCATCACCGCCGTCGAACCCGCCAAGCTGTGGCAAACCCTCGACCGCGACGGCTTCGCCTACGAATTACGCGCCGAACCCGGCCCGGCCAGCTACGAGGCCGATTGGCCGGTGGTTGCGATGGGCCCGGAAAAACACCTCGGTTACGCCGTGCAGTGGTTCGCCATGGCCACCGCCCTGCTCGGCCTCTACGTCTATTTGGGCTTGCACAACGCAAAGGAGAAACACCATGGGAACGGCCATGAATCCACCCAGCATGTCTGAGGCGAAACCTGCCGCCAGCCGCCGTCGCGGGCGCGTTCAGCTGCTGCTGATTTTGCTCGGCGTGATTGGCCCGATGGTGCTCGCCACCGGCATGTACAAATTGCAGTTCTGGGTGCCGGAGGGTCGCAGCTATCACGGTGAACTGATCGGCAACGGCCAGACCCGCGCCGACCTCGGCGTGCAGGCCGACGAGGATCGTTGGCAGATCCTGGTCACCGCGCCGAAAGATTGCGCGGTGGATTGCCAGCAACTGGTGTATCTGGCGCGGCAGATCCAGATCGGTCTGGGCCGCGATGCCGGCCGCGCCAGCCATGCCCTCGCCGCTGCTCAACCGGTCAGCGCTGATTACGACGCCAAGCTCAACCGCGAATATCCACAGCTGCAACGCTACCCGCTGGACGCCGCTGTGTTCAGTAAAACCACGGGCGACAAAGCCACGCCGCAACTGTGGATCATCGACCCCCACGGCAATCTCGTGCTGCGTTATGAGCCGAATGTGAAGGGCAAGGATCTGCTCAACGACCTGCGTCACCTGCTGAAACTGTCGAACATCGGATAAGGGCATCGTCATGGCCAAACCTGGATTTCGCCTCGCGCTGTTTGCCACCCTGCTGGCGCTGATTGTGGTGCTGCTCGGCGCCTATACGCGCCTGACCCACGCCGGCCTCGGCTGTCCGGACTGGCCGGGCTGCTACGGTTTTATCAGCGTGCCGAAAAGCGAAGCGCAACTGGCCCATGCCGAACTGCATTATCCCGATTCGCCGGTGGAGGCGCACAAGGGCTGGAACGAGATGATCCACCGCTACTTCGCCGGCACCCTCGGCATGCTCATTTCGATTTTGGCCGGGCGCGCGTGGGTCAATCGGCGTCATCCGGGGCTGCCGTTGAAGCTGCCGTTGTTTCTGCTGGCGGTGGTGATTGCACAAGCGGCGTTCGGCATGTGGACGGTGACGCTGAAGCTCTGGCCGCAAGTGGTCACCGGGCATCTGCTCGGCGGGTTTGCGACCTTGAGTCTGCTGTTTTTGCTGACGCTTAGACTGTCCGGAGTGCTGCCGGCGCTGACCGTGCCCAAGCGTTTGCAGTATTGGGCGACGGCGGGATTGCTGTTGGTAATTGGTCAGATCGCGTTGGGTGGCTGGGTCAGTTCCAACTACGCAGCGGTGGCGTGCATCGACTTTCCGACCTGCCACGGTCAATGGCTACCGCCAGCGGATTTCGCTAACGGTTTTCACCTGACTCAACACATCGGCCCGAATTACTTAGGCGGACAACTCGACAGTGATGCGCGCACGGCGATTCACCTGACCCACCGGATCGGCGCGCTATTGGTGACTTTGGTGCTGCTCGGCCTCGCCTGGCAATTAAAAGTGGTCGGCATGACGCGGCTGGCCGGTCTGGTGCTGATCGCCCTCGCGGCGCAGATCACCCTCGGCATCAGCAACGTGTTGTTCCATCTACCGCTGCCGGTGGCGGTCGCACATAACGCTGGCGGTGCGGCGCTGTTGCTGACGATGGTGCTGGTCAATTACCACGCGCGCACCAGCCTGGTCCGGGTCAAACAACCGGTGCTCGCGCGCTGGCGCCTGAGCCCGCGCAAACATTCCGCCGCGCCCATCACTATTAAAGGAGAAACGCCGTGGCGATTCTGATTGGCGAACGCCCGCATCAGGCGATCTGGCGTGATTATCTGGAACTGACCAAACCGAAAGTCGTGGTGCTGATGCTGATCACCTCGCTGGTCGGCATGTTCCTCGCGACCCGCGCCGGGGTGCCGTGGACGGTGCTGGTGTTCGGCAATCTGGGTATCGCGTTGTGTGCTGGTGGGGCGGCGGCGGTCAATCATGTGGTCGATCGGCGCATCGATGCGGTGATGGCGCGTACGCACAAACGGCCGTTGGCCGAGGGCCGGGTTTCGCCGGCGGCGGCACTGACGTTTGCGCTGGTGTTGGCGCTGCTTGGTCAGGCCTTGTTGCTGACTTTCACTAATCCGCTGACCGCTTGGCTGACCTTGGCCTCGCTGCTCGGTTACGCGGTGATCTACACCGGTTTCCTCAAACGTGCGACGCCACAGAACATCGTCATCGGTGGCCTCGCCGGCGCCGCACCACCTCTCTTGGGCTGGACCGCCGCCACTGGCCACGTCAGCGCCGAACCGTTGTTGCTGGTGCTGATTATCTTCGCCTGGACGCCGCCGCACTTCTGGGCGCTGGCGATCCATCGCAAAGAGGAATACGCCAAAGCCGACATCCCGATGCTGCCGGTCACCCACGGCGAGCACTACACCAAGGTGCACATTCTGCTGTACACCTTCGCGCTGCTGGCGGTGAGCCTGCTGCCGTACGTGATCCACATGAGCGGCGTGCTCTACCTGATTTGCGCGCTCGCCCTCGGCGCAAGGTTTCTGCAATGGGCCGTGGTGCTGTACCGTGGCACTCGGCCGCACGCGGCGATCAACACCTTCAAGTACTCTATTTGGTACTTGTTCCTGCTGTTCATCGCCCTGCTCGTAGACCACTACTTACTGTTGAACCTATGACTCGAACCCAGAAAACCGTCTTCATCCTCGTCGCCGTGATCGCGCTGATCCTCGGCCTGACCGTCAACAAAGTGCTGAGCGGCAAGGGCCAGGGCGACCCGACTGCGCTGATCGACGCCGGCATTATCCTGTTGCCGCAGAGCCGCAATTTGCCAGACGTGACGATGACCGATCAGGATGGCAAACCGGTGGCGATCAATGAGTTGAAGGGTAAGTGGAGTTTGCTGTTCTTTGGCTACACCTTCTGCCCGGACATCTGCCCGACCACATTGGCGCAGCTGCGGCAGATCAAGAGTGAGTTGCCGAAAGACGCTGTGGATAAGTTGCAGATCGTGCTGGTCAGCGTTGACCCGAACCGTGATAACCCCAAGCAGTTGAAGCAGTATCTGGGCTACTTTGATCCGCAGTTCATCGGCCTGACGCCGACTTCGATTGAAGAGCTGCAGAAGGTGGCGAACGCGGTGAGTATTCCGTTTATTCCGGCGGATACCAGTAAGCCGAATTACACCGTCGACCATAGCGGCAATCTGGCGGTGATCGGGCCGGATGGGACACAGCGTGGGTTTATTCGGGCGCCGTTGAATAATGCCAAACTGGTTGCGCAGTTGCCGGTGATGCTTAACCGTAAGTGACAGTTTAAAAGTCAAGAGCCCCTCACCCTAACCCTCTCCCGGAGGGAGAGGGGACTGAATGGGGGATATTCAAGAATTACGCAGAAATGAACGTGCTGCTTTGAATCCATAATCGCCAAAATCTTTCACGCCAGACACCTCGGTCGGCCCCTAAAAGCCCCTCACCCTAGCCCTCTCCCGGAGGGAGAGGGACTGAATGAGGGATATTCAAGAATTACGCCGAAATGAACGTGCTGCTTTGAATCCATAATCGACTGGATCTTTCAGGTCGATGTATGACGCCAGACACCTCGGTCGGCCCCCTCTCCCTCCGGGAGAGGGCTGGGGTGAGGGGCTGCTCCACAACAGCTCTAAAGCCAAACATCAGACACAAAAAAGGGGACGCTTATGGCGTCCCCTTTTTCTTTGATCGTTCCCACGCTCTGCGTGGGAATGCAGCAAGGGACGCTGTGCGTCCCAGCGGACGCGGAGCGTCCGGGGATGCATGCCCACGCGGAGCATGGGCACGATCAATCAAGCCGAAAGAGCGATCAGAACGCCGGCAATACCGCGCCTTTGTATTTCTCGGTGATGAATTGCTTCACTTCCGGGCTGTGCAGCGCAGCAGCCAGTTTCTTCATTGCGTCGCTGTCCTTGTTATCCGGGCGGGACACGAGGATGTTCACGTACGGCGAGTCATTACCTTCAATCACCAGCGCATCCTTGGACGGATCGAGCTTGGCTTCCAGCGCGTAGTTGGTGTTGATCAGCGCCAGATCGACCTGGGTCAGCACGCGCGGGATGGTCGCGGCTTCCAGTTCACGGATCTTCAGGTCTTTCGGGTTGGTCACGATGTCTTTGACGGTCGACAGGATGTTGGTCGGATCCTTCAACGTGATCACGCCAGCCTTGGCCAGCAGCAACAGCGCACGGCCGCCGTTGGTGGCGTCGTTCGGGATCACCACGTTGGCGCCGCTTGGCAGATCCTTCAGATCCTTGAGCTTGCTCGAATAAGCGCCCAGCGGCTCCAGGTGCACACCGGTCACGGCGACAAGGTTAGTGCCCTTGGCCTTGTTGAACTCATCCAGATACGGCTGGTGCTGGAAGAAGTTGGCGTCCAGACGCTTTTCGGCGACCTGTACGTTCGGCTGAATGTAGTCGGTGAAGACCTTGACCTTCAGCTCCACGCCTTCTTTGGCCAGCGCTGGTTTCACGAACTCGAGGATTTCTGCGTGCGGCACCGGGGTGGCGGCAACGGTCAGGGTTTCGGCGTGGGCCGAGAATGCTGCAACGGCAGCAAAAGCAGCGATCAGTTTTTTCATTCAGCTAACTCCTTTTCAAAGCGCCCGTCTGGCGCCTGCCAGCGAATGGCCGGCTCATCTCTTGATTACAAAACCGGTTATTTGCGCGAGAAATGCACGACCAGTCGATCACCGACCATCTGCAGCACTTGCACCAGAATCAACAGCAATACCACGGTGACGATCATCACGTCGGTCTGGAAACGCTGGTAACCGAAACGGATCGCCAGGTCACCCAGACCACCGGCGCCGACCACACCGGCCATCGCCGTGTAGGACACCAGTGTAATCGCCGTCACCGTAATCGCCGCGAAGATGCCCGGGCGGGCTTCCGGCAGCAAGGCGTTCATGATGATCTGCCGCGTGGTCGCGCCCATCGACTGGGTCGCTTCGATGATGCCGCGATCGACTTCACGCAGCGCGGTTTCCACCAGACGCGCGAAGAACGGTGTCGCGCCCACCACCAACGGCGGAATCGCACCGGCCACGCCCAGCGACGTGCCGGTGATCAGTACGGTGAACGGGATCATCACGATCAACAGAATAATGAACGGCAGCGAACGCAGGATGTTTACCGCCAGCGACATGAACGCGTAGAGGCCACGGCTTTCCAGCAACTGACGCGGGCTGCAGAGGAACAGCAACACGCCCAGCGGCAGGCCGAGCAACACGGTGAACAGCAGCGAACCACCGAGCATCAGCATGGTGTCGCCGGTGGCCAGCCAGATTTCGTACCAGTCGATATTGGTGAAGAAACTGATCAGGTCTTCCATTAGCGCAATACCTCCATGTGAACGTCAGCGGCGGTGAAGCGGGCGAAAGCCGCTTCCATGTCGCCACCGGTGACGGCGAGGGTCAATTGCCCGTACGGAATGTCTTTGATGCGGTCGATACGACCGGCAAGGATGCTGTAGTCGACGCCGGTTTCCCGCGCGACGGTACCGAGCAACGGCGCGTAGGTCGCTTCGCCCTGGAAGGTCAGACGCACGATGCGGCCTGGCACGTGAGCGAAATCATCACGCTGTTCACTTTCGTCGATCTGCTCGCTTTCCTGAACGAAACGCTTGGTGGTCGGGTGCTTGGGATGCAGGAACACATCGGCCACCGAACCTTGCTCGACGATCACGCCAGCGTCCATCACCGCGACTTGATCGCAGACACGACGGATCACATCCATCTCGTGGGTGATCAGGACGATAGTCAGCTTCAGCTCGCGGTTGATCTCGGCCAGCAGTTGCAGGACCGAGGCGGTGGTCTGCGGGTCGAGGGCACTGGTGGCCTCGTCGCACAGCAGAATCTTCGGCTTGGTTGCCAGGGCGCGGGCGATGCCGACGCGCTGCTTCTGACCACCGGACAATTGCGCCGGGTACTTTTTCGCGTGGTCAGACAGGCCGACGCGCTTGAGCAATTCGGCGACGCGCTGATTCACCTCGCTGCTCGACAATTCACCCGCCAGGGTCAGCGGCAATGCAACGTTGTCGGCCACGGTCTTGGAGGCAAGCAGGTTGAAGTGCTGGAAGATCATCCCGACTTGCTGGCGGAAACGGCGCAGGCCGTTGGCATCCAGCGCGGTGACTTCTTCGCCGTCGACGAAGATCTTGCCGCCACTGGAGTCTTCCAGGCGATTGATCAGACGCAGCAGGGTACTTTTGCCCGCACCGGAATGGCCGATCAGGCCGAACACCTGCCCGTTCTCGATAGAGAGACTGGTCGGGTGCAGCGCGGGAATATCCTTACCGGCGACGCGGTAAGTCTTGTGGACGTTTTGAAACTCGATCACGTAGCGAACCTTGTGGGGCGCGTTAGAAAAGGATCAGCGGTTAGCCGGGCGCGCATTTTAGCCTGTCCGTATAGAGGTTCTTAGCATTTATTTCTCAATTAACCTTCGATTTGGCAATAACAAGATCAAAGGTCATAAAAAAGGAACGCTCCAAGCGCCTCATCAGTCACTAGTTAAGCGACTTGAAAACCCTGGGTGCCGTGCCTGGGAACCACTCAAGAGTCCCCGGTAAGCATCGGGGTCAACCGAGGAGTTTACGACTGATGAGCAAGAAGCCTACGACCGATAAAAGCCAGATGGCCGGAACCGATACCCCGGATCGCGCCAACACCAACGCCAAACTCGACAGCCTGGAAAAATTTCGCTCCGACGCCACCGGCCAGGCCCTGCGCACCAACCAGGGGGTCAAGGTTGCTGACAACCAGAACACCCTCAAGGCCGGACCGCGCGGGCCGTCGCTGCTTGAAGACTTCATCATGCGGGAAAAGATCACGCATTTTGACCATGAGCGCATCCCGGAGCGCATCGTCCACGCGCGCGGCACTGGCGCGCATGGTTTCTTTCAGGCCTACGAGAACCATTCGACGCTAACCAAGGCCGGTTTCCTACAGGATCCGGGGAAAAAGACGCCGGTGTTCGTGCGCTTTTCCACGGTGCAGGGCCCGCGTGGTTCCGGCGATACCGTACGCGACGTGCGTGGCTTCGCGGTGAAGTTCTTCACCGATGAAGGCAACTTCGACCTGGTCGGCAATAACATGCCGGTGTTTTTCATTCAGGACGCGATCAAGTTTCCCGACTTCGTCCACGCGGTGAAACCCGAGCCGCACAATGAAATCCCCACCGGTGGCTCTGCTCACGACACCTTCTGGGATTTCGTCTCGCTGGTGCCGGAATCGGCGCACATGGTCATCTGGGCGATGTCCGACCGCGCGATTCCGAAAAGCCTGCGCAGCATGCAGGGCTTCGGCGTGCACACCTTCCGGCTGATCAACGCCGAGGGCAAATCGCGCTTCGTCAAATTCCACTGGCGCCCTACTGCCGGCACTTGCTCGCTGGTCTGGGACGAGGCGCAGAAGCTTGCCGGTAAAGACACCGACTACCACCGTCGCGACCTCTGGGAAGCGATCGAGATGGGCGATTACCCGGAATGGGAACTCGGCGTACAGATCATCGAGGAGGAAAACGAGCACGACTTCGATTTCGACATCCTCGACCCGACCAAGCTGATCCCCGAAGAAATCGTGCCGATCACGCCGCTGGGCAAAATGACCTTGAACCGCAATCCGGACAACTTCTTTGCCGAGACCGAGCAGGTTGCGTTCTGCCCTGGCCACATCGTGCCGGGCATCGACTTCTCCAACGACCCGCTGCTGCAAGGTCGGCTGTTTTCCTACACCGATACGCAAATCAGCCGACTCGGTGGGCCGAACTTTCATGAGCTGCCGATCAACCGCCCGGTGGCGCCGTTCCACAACGGTCAGCGCGATGCGCAGCACCGCACGGTGATCGATAAGGGGCGTGCCTCTTACGAGCCGAACTCGATTGATGGCGGCTGGCCGAAAGAGACACCGCCGGCCGCGCAGGACGGTGGTTTCGAGAGTTATCCGGAACGCATCGATGCGAACAAGATCCGCCAGCGCAGCGAATCGTTCAGCGACCATTTCTCCCAGGCGACGTTGTTCTTCAACAGCATGAGCGACCATGAGAAAGAGCACATCATTGCCGCCTACAGCTTCGAGCTGGGCAAGGTTGAACGTGAGTTCATCCGTGCGCGGGAGGTGAACGAGATTCTGGCCAACATCGATCTGGAACTGGCCAAGCGTGTAGCGGCTAATCTGGGTCTGCCTGCGCCTGCCAAAGGCACGGTGGATGCGCGCAAGGTGTCGTTCGATCACTCGCCAGCACTGAGCCAGGCGAATCTGCTGCCGGAAAACATCAAAACGCGAAAAGTGGCGATTCTTGCTGCTGACGGCGTCGATGGTGCGGCGATTGATGCGATGAAGAAAGCATTGGCGGCTGAAGGTGCGCATGCCAAGTTGCTGGGGCCGACTTCGGCGCCGGTGAAAACGGCGGACGGCAAAAGCCTGCCCGTGGACGCTTCGATGGAAGGCATGCCGTCAGTGATCTTTGACGCGGTGTTTGTGCCGGGTGGCGCGGCGTCGGTCAAGGCGCTGAGCGGCGACGGCGTGGCGTTGCATTACGTGCTGGAGGCTTACAAGCACTTGAAGGCGATTGCGTTGCAGGGCGAAGCCAAGCAGTTGCTGGATGTGTTGAAGCTGGAGAAAGATGCCGGGCTGCTGGAGGGCAAGGATGTGGGTGCGTTGACCAAACCGTTCTTTGCGGCGATCGGGCAGCATCGGGTTTGGGATCGTGAGCCTAAGGCGAAAGCCATTCCGGCTTAAAAAGCAAAAGATCGCAGCCTTCGGCAGCTCCTACAGGGAATGAATGTGTAGGAGCTGCCGCAGGCTGCGATCTTTTTACGGTTTACGCGGACTCAAAACTATCTGCGCAGGCACCGTGCGCACGGTCTGTTTCACAATCTTCAGATCAAAATCCGGATTCAATTTCTTGACCCGCTTGGTCAGCAACGTCGCCAACCAAGGATAGTCATTCGTTCGTGGCGCCTGAATCGTCACCCCACAGTCATAATTCACCACATCGGCGGCGATCGCATCCAGTTGCCGGCGAAGTTTGCGGCTATCAGTGATATTCAACGCAACCGTGGTGCTCTCGGCAGTCGGATCGATCACCTTGGCTTTCGGCTTGGCTTCGGCCGCCAGCAGCGCCGCTTCAGCCTTTTCCAGCTCAGCCTTGCGCGCTTCAGTGATAGCGCCATTGACGCCACCGGTCAGCGCCGGCGCTTTCGGCATCAGCACGCGGGCACGACTCAACGCTGTGGCGGCGGCATTCACATCACCCTTTTGCAGCACGATCTGGCTGCGACGCAGATACGCTTCGGCAAGCTGCCGCTGGTATTGCTCAAGGGATTGGTCGTTTGGCGTTTCTTTCTGCAAAGCAGCCAATTGGTCTTCAGCGGTGGCCAGTTCGCTGCTGGCCAGGCTTTGCTCCAGCTGTGCGATGGCCGTAGCCCGCGCATCGGGGACTTCGGCCACCGGCGGCGTGCTTTGGCAGGCGCCCAGCAGCACTGAAAATGCGACAAGGAGCAGATAACGGGAGGCGAACGGCTTCATTCCTGCGACTCTCTATTTGCGCAAAAAGCGGCCAAGTCTACACCCCACGACGGGGCAGAACAAAACTCAACAGAAACAGTGCGGCCGCCGTCACAACGATTGACGGCCCGGCCGGGGTGTCCTTGAACCACGACAGTGCCAGCCCGCCACACACGGCGAGCATGCCCAGCAGGCTCGCGCCCACCGCCATCTGCTCCGGCGAGCGGGCGTGACGTTGTGCCGCAGCCGCCGGAATGATCAGCAGTGAAGTAATCAGCAACACACCGACGATTTTCATCGCCACCGCGATCACCACCGCAATCAACAACATCAGCGCCATGCGCAGACCTGCAACCGGCAAGCCTTCGACCTTGGCCAGCTCTTCATGCACGGTGATCGCCAGCAATGGCCGCCACAATGTCACCAGCAACACCAGCACCGCCGCGCTGCCGCCGAGAATCCACGCCAGGTCGGTCGGGCTGATCGCCAGCAAGTCGCCGAACAGATAGGCCATCAGGTCGATCCGCACTTCATGCATGAAGCTTAGTACCACCAGGCCGAGAGAGAGCGTGCTCGGTGCGAGAATTCCCAACAGCGTGTCAGACGCCAGCGGTTGGCGCTGTTGCAAGGTCACCAAAAGCACCGCCAGCAGCAGGCAGCCTACGGTGACCGCGACCGTCGGGCTGACATCCAGCAAAAAGCCCAAAGCCACACCGAGCAACGCGGCGTGGGACAAGGTGTCGCCGAAATAAGCCATGCGCCGCCAGACCACAAACGAACCGAGCGGCCCGGCCACCAGTGCCAGCGCCAGACCTGCAAGCAGGGCATACAACAGAAAATCAGCCATGCTTGCAGTTGTCTCCGTGAACGTGAGGTTGGCCAATAACCGGCCCTTTGACCACCGAACCGTGCAGGTCGTGGGCGTGGTCGTGATGGTGGTGATAAACCGCCAGGCTCTGCGCGTTCTTGCCGAACAGCTCGACAAACGCCGGATCGCCGCTGACCTGCTCGGGATGCCCGGAGCAGCAGACGTGACGGTTGAGGCAGACCACCTGGTCGGTGGTGCTCATTACCAGATGCAAATCGTGGGACACCATCAACACGCCGCAACCATGGCGATCGCGCAGACGGGTGATCAGGCTGTACAGCTCGGCTTGCCCGGCGACATCGACGCCCTGCACCGGCTCATCGAGTACCAGCAATTCAGGTTCGCGCAGTAGCGCTCGAGCGAGCAGCACGCGCTGCATTTCACCGCCGGAAACGCTTTGCACCGGGCTGTCGATGACGTGTTCGGCGCCAACTTCTTTCAGCGCCGCCAGCGCACGCGGACGGTCAACGCCCGGGACCAGGCGCAGAAAGCGCAGCACCGACAGCGGCAAGGTCGGATCGACGTGAAGTTTTTGCGGCATATAGCCGACACGCAGCTTCGGCTTGCGCCAGACACTGCCGCTGTCCGGCTTCAACAGCCCGAGCACGGCGCGCACAAGCGTGGTCTTGCCGGCGCCGTTGGGGCCGATCAGGGTGACGATCTGCCCCGGCTCGACGCTCAGCTCGATGTTGTCCAGCACGGTCTGCCCGGCAAACGTGACGGCGACCTGTTCCAGACGGATCAGCGCATTGCTCATCAAGCCCCCTGGCAACCGGAGCACAGGCCGACGACTTCGACGGTTTGTGCTTCGACGATGAAACCGACGTCTTTGGCGCTGTTGATGATCGCGTCGCTGATCACTTTTTGCTCAAGTTCGATGGCGGCGTGGCAATCGCGGCAGATCAGGAACTGGCCCTGATGCGCATGCTCGGGATGGACGCAGCCGACGAAGGCGTTCAGCGAAGAGATGCGGTGTACCAGGCCGTTTTCCAACAGGAAATCCAGCGCGCGGTACACGGTTGGCGGCGCGGCGCGGCGGCCGTCCTGCTCGCTGAGCACGGCGAGGATGTCGTAGGCGCCCAGCGGTTTGTGGCTCTGCCACACCAGTTCCAGCACCCGGCGGCGCAACGCGGTCAGGCGCAAGCCTTTCTGGGCGCACAAGGTATCGGCCTCGGACAAAGCGCTGTGCACGCAATGAGAGTGGTCGTGGGGACGGCTGGCAATCGGTGTAATAGGCATGGGCGGCGACGAGTTTTGATAGAGACGTTATTATGTTACCCGTTCTCGCCTCCTTGAGTGGTCATCGTGTCCCGACTTTTTTCTGTTTTTGTGGCTTTTGTCGCCAGTTTTCTGTTGATCGGTTCGGCTCAGGCCGAGGTCAAAGTCCTCACCAGCATCAAACCGTTGCAGCTGATTGCAGCGGCCGTGCAGGACGGTGTGGCGATTCCCGAAGTGCTCCTGCCGCCGGGTGCGTCGCCGCACAATTACGCGCTGCGGCCATCCGACGTACGGAAGGTGCAATCGGTCGATCTGCTCTACTGGATTGGCCCGGACATGGAAGGTTTCCTGCCGCGCGTGCTGAATGGTCGTACGCTGCCGAGCGTCGCCGTGCAGGATCTGCCAGGGATGAAACTGCGGCGCTTTGCTGAAGACAGCCACTCCCACGCGGAAGAGGCCGACGAGCATGATCACGACCACCGTCCGGGCACGCTGGATGCGCATTTGTGGTTGTCGCCGGTCAATGCGCGGGTAATTGCCGACAAGATGGCGGCAGACTTGAGCGCTGCCGACCCGGCCAACGCCGAGCGTTATCAGAGCAATGCCAAGGCGTTTGACGCGCGTCTGGATGCGCTGGATCAGCGTTTGAAGCAGCGTCTGGCCAGTGTTGAAGGCAAGCCGTACTTCGTCTTTCACGAGGCGTTTGATTACTTTGAAGAGGCTTACGGCCTGAAGCACACCGGGGTGTTCAGCGTGGCCGCCGAAGTGCAACCGGGCGCGCAGCATGTCGCGGCAATGCGCAAGCGTTTGCAGGAAGTCGGCAAAACCTGTGTATTCAGCGAGCCACCGTTGCGTCCGCGTCTGGCGGAGACATTGGTCGCTGGCCTGCCAGTGAAACTGGCTGAGCTGGATGCGTTGGGCGGGTATACACCGGCGACGGCTCAGGGGTATGAGCAGGTGTTGGAGAAGTTGGGTAACGATCTGGCCGGGTGCCTGGAATCTCTGTAAACCCATAGAAAAAGATCGTCCGAACGCGGCCCGAGCCTTCGGCAGCTCCTACAGGTGATTCCATGTAGGAGCTGCCGGAGGCTGCGATCTTTTGATCTTAAAGCGCGAAAGGCAACGGTGTGTGCACCTGCTGCCGCTGCGCCAAGCGCTGCTCAAATTCCCGCGGATCGTGAATCAACACGTCCTGCCCGGCAAACTGCTCCGCCGCAATCAACCGCGACAGCCAGAACCGCACACACGCCACGCGCAGCATCGTCGGCCACAACTCAGCCTCCGCCGCGGTGAACGGGCGCAGCGCCGCATAAGCGCCAAGGAATGCGCGGGCACGCGGGCCATCGAGCAAACCGTGCTCGTCCGAGCACCAGTCATTCAAGGCAATCGCCACGTCGTACAGCATCGGCCCCGAGCAGGCGTTGTAGAAGTCGATCAAACCGGTCAGGTGCGTGCCTTCGAACATCGCGTTATCGCGAAACAGGTCGGCATGAATGTTCGCCCGAGGCAGCGCGAGAATCTTGTCTTTGCGCTCAGTGATTTCATCCAGCGCCTTTTGCAGCAAGGCACGCGGCTCATCGCTCAGGTGCGAGAGAAATTCGCTGCCCTCTTCCAGCATCCAGTCCAGGCCACGATCGGTCTTGCGCTTGATCATGCGCTCGCCCTGCGTCGCCAGGTGCAGGTGCGCCTGCAACTCGCCGACCTGCGCGCAATGCTGGGCATTAGCGATTTTGATGTGCTTGCCGGACAGGCGCGGTTGCAGCAGCGCCGGCTTGCCTTTCAGCTCACGCAACGCCACGCCGTCAGTGGTGCGCAACGCGTAAGGCACCGGCAAGTCGGCTTCGTGCAGCACGTCGAGCAGGTCGATGAAAAACGGCATCTCCTGCACCGGGCCGCGCTCGACCAGAGTCAGGACGAATTCGCCCTGCTCCAGGCTGATAAAGAAATTGGTGTTTTCGCTGCCGGCGGCGATCCCCTGGAAATCAAGCAGACGGCCAAGCCCGTAAGGGGCGAGAAAGGTTTCCAGCTCGGGCCGAGCCAGGGGAGTGAACACAGACATGGTTAAAAACTGCTCAGTTCAGGCGTCGCGGTCAGGCGACGCCGATTAAAAGTCGGGAAACTTACTTCCAGGTAAAGATTTCCCACGACGGAATCAGCATATCCGGCTGGTCGGAGCGAATGTAGTTCGCGTCCGTGCCATCGGCGCGCACCAGGAAATACGGTTTGCCACCCTTTGGCGTGACCTTGATCGCATAGACGAAGCCACTGCGACTGTATTCCTGGATGACCTTGTCGCCTTCCGTGTGCGTGTTGATCGTAACTTCCGGCTCCGAGGCGGGCGCATCATCCGCCGCCATCGCGGCCAACGGTGAGGCAGCAATCAGACCGACCAGCAGCAAGCGATTTAACGTACGCATGATAACCTTGTCCCTTTGTCGTCAACGGTCCCGCTATTCTAGCGCCGGACCCGCCGAAAAGGTTGATCCTGCTCATGAGCCAAGCCCCCCTCGTCCTGGTGGACGGTTCGTCTTACCTGTACCGCGCGTTTCACGCGCTGCCACCACTGACCACTTCCAAAGGCCTGCCGACCGGTGCGGTCAAAGGCGTGCTGAACATGCTCAAGAGTCTGCGCAAGCAGTACCCGGACAGCCCGTTCGCCGTGGTGTTCGACGCCAAGGGTGGGACATTTCGCGATGAGATGTACGCCGAATACAAAGCCAATCGCCCAAGCATGCCCGACGACATGCGCGTGCAGATCGAGCCGCTACACCAGAGCGTGATCGCCCTCGGTTTCCCGCTGCTGTGCGTGGAAGGCGTCGAGGCCGACGACGTTATCGGCACCCTCGCCCGCAGCAGCGCGGCGGCGGATCGCCCGGTGGTCATCTCCACCGGCGACAAGGACATGGCGCAACTGGTCGACGGCCACATTACCTTGGTCAACACCATGTCCGGTAGCTCGATGGACGTGGAAGGCGTGAAGGAGAAATTCGGCGTCGCACCGGAGCAGATCATCGATTATCTGGCGTTGATGGGCGATTCGTCCGACAACATTCCAGGCGTTCCGGGCATCGGCCCGAAGACCGCGTCCGGCCTGCTGGTGGGCGTCAACGGCGGCTTGACCGAGCTGTACGCCAATCTCGACATCGTCCCGACCCTGCCGATTCGCGGCGCGAAAACCCTGCCGGCCAAGCTCGAAGAACATAAGGAAATGGCATTCCTCTCCTATCAACTGGCGACGATCAAGATCGACGTGCCGCTGGACGTTGAGCTCGATGATCTGCAAATGGGCGCGGAAGACCCGGCCAAGCTCTACGAGTTGTACTCGCTGCTGGAATTCAAAAGCTGGATCAATGATCTGGATCGCGACGCCAAACGCCTGGAATTGAGCGCGGCCAGCGAGCCTGCACCGGCTGGCGATCTGTTCAGCGCGCCAGAAGCCGAAGCGCCTGCCGCTTCGACTGAAGCGGCGTACGAAACCATCCTCGATCAGGCACGTTTCGACGTCTGGCTGGAAAAACTCAATAACGCCAAGCTGTTCGCCTTCGACACCGAAACCACCGGCATCGATGCGCAGCAGGCGCAACTGGTCGGTCTGTCGTTCGCCGTGCAGGCCAACGAGGCCGCATACATTCCGCTGACCCACTCCTACATCGGCGTGCCGGAGCAACTGGATCGCGACACCGTGCTGCGTGCACTCAAGCCGATTCTGGAAGATCCGAGCAAGCTCAAGGTCGGCCAGCACGCCAAGTTCGACATGAATATCCTGGCCAACTGCGCTATCGGTGGCGATCAGAGCCAAGGCATCACCGTGCGCGGCATCGCCTTCGACACGATGCTTGAGTCCTACGTGCTCAACTCCACCGCCACCCGCCACGACATGGACAGCCTTGCGCAAAAGTACCTGGATCACACCACCGTGAGCTTCCAGGACATCGCCGGCAAAGGCGCCAAGCAGCTGACCTTCGACCAGATCGCCTTGGAACAGGCCGGGCCGTACGCCGCCGAAGACGCTGACATCACGTTGCGTTTGCACCAGACTTTGTTCGAAAAGCTCAGCGCCATCCCGAGTCTGGCCAGCGTGCTGACCGACATCGAAATCCCGTTGGTGCCGGTTCTCGCACGCATCGAACGCCAAGGCGCGTTCGTTGACGCGGAGCTGCTCGGCATTCAGAGCATCGAGCTGGGCAACAAAATGGTCGCGCTGGAGCGCGAAGCGTTCGAGATCGCCGGGGAAGAATTCAACCTCGGCTCGCCGAAGCAACTGGGCGTGATTCTCTACGAGAAGCTCGGTCTGCCGGTACTGAAGAAGACCGCCAAGGGTCAGCCGTCTACCGCTGAAGAAGTGCTGGCGAAGCTCGCCGAAGACGATCACCGCTTGCCGAAGGTGCTGATGGAGCACCGCTCGATGAGCAAGCTGAAAAGCACTTACACCGATCGCTTGCCAGAGCAGATCAACCCGCGCACCGGGCGTATCCACACTTCGTATCACCAGGCTGTGGCGTCGACCGGTCGCTTGTCTTCCAGTGATCCCAACCTGCAGAACATCCCGGTGCGTACCGCTGAAGGCCGCCGTATCCGTCAGGCGTTCGTCGCGCCGAAAGGCTACAAACTGCTGGCGGCGGACTATTCGCAGATCGAGTTGCGGATCATGGCGCACCTGTCCAAAGACGAAGGCCTGATGAATGCCTTCCGCAACAATCTGGACGTGCACACCGCCACCGCTGCCGAAGTGTTCAAGGTCGAACTCAACGAAGTGAGCTCCGATCAGCGTCGTGGCGCCAAGGCGATCAACTTCGGTTTGATCTACGGCATGGGCGCACAGAAGCTCGGCAAGGACATTGGCGTCGACACCAAGACTGCCAAGGCTTACATCGACACCTACTTCGCCCGTTATCCGGGGGTTCGCGAGTACATGGACCGCACCCGCGCGCAGGCGGCGGATCAGGGTTATGTAGAGACGTTCTTCGGTCGTCGTCTGTATTTGCCGGAGATCAACTCGAACAAACCGCAAGAACGCGCCGCCGCTGAGCGCACGGCGATCAACGCGCCGATGCAAGGCACGGCTGCCGACATCATCAAGAAAGCCATGGTCGCGGTGGATGAATGGCTGGCGACGTCCGGGCTGGATGCCAGAGTCATCCTGCAGGTACACGATGAACTGGTTCTGGAGGTTCGCGAGGATCTGATCGAGCAGGTCAGCGCCGAAATTCGCGTGCACATGAGCGAAGCGGCGAAACTGGATGTACCGCTGCTGGTCGAAGTGGGTGTAGGCAACAATTGGGATGAGGCACACTGAGCCTTTTGAACACGATTTGCCGCGACCTGTTGTCGCGGCAAGCCCGATAAAACCTGCTTATTTCGAAAAGCGCTTGAGATTATTCCAAAGCTTTTTGAAAAAAATCTGAACTAATCTGGAAGGACACTACTCAGAGTTATTGAATGGCTGGTGAAGCCCTTCAATGCTCCTATGTTGTGTTAAGTGTTGGCAGATATCTGAACCCCGCCCTAGCGGTTCGGAACTTAAACCCCGGAATTTCTCCCTCCCCAATGAAATCCGGGGCTTTTTTTGCCCAAAATTTGTCTGTAGCGCGCTCATGCTGCGTTGAAAGCACAGCTAAAAATGCTCATTTAGGTACCCTAAAGTCGAGCGCGACCCCGGCCGCTTTTCACCGTGCTTTCGCCTTGCCTGAGCACAATACAAACAAATTTCCATATCCCGACTTACTCGGCTGCCGCCTCGGCGCCTTTGTCTGCGAGTTCCATCCAGCCTGCCAATACAGTGTAGGCCTCTTCCAGGCCCATGCGTTTTGGCGCGGAGAAGAGTTGGATGGTGACCAGGTCGCCCCAGCCTTTACGGATTTCCGACTGGACTTTGAGCAGGGTGTTCTTGGCTGCGCCGTAGGTCAGTTTGTCGGCCTTGGTCAGCAGGATGTGCATCGGCATGCCGGCCGCAACGGCCCAGTCGAGCATCAGCAGGTCGAAGTCGGTCATTGGATGACGGATGTCCATCATCAGAATCAAACCCTTCAAACTCTCGCGGCCACCGAGGTAAGCCTCAAGGTGACGCTGCCAGTGCATCTTCAGCGGGATCGGTACTTTTGCGTAACCGTAGCCCGGCAGGTCGACCAGACGGCGATCTTCGTCTAGCTTGAAGAAGTTCAACAGCTGTGTGCGACCCGGAGTTTTCGAGGTGCGCGCCAGGCTGGCGTGAGTCAATGTGTTCAGCGCGCTGGATTTACCGGCGTTGGAACGGCCGGCAAACGCTACTTCGAAGCCTTCGTCGTCAGGGCATTGATCGACTTTGGCGGCACTGAGCATGAATGTGGACTGTTGGCACAGGCCGAGGATGGGATTCTTGAGTTGCATGGGATTTCCGATGTGGGCGGCGCCGGGATTGGGCGCGGAACGCGGTGTCGCTTCCGTTTCAGTGACGCCAGTATATAATGCCGCAGATTTTGTGTGTGCTTTGTCCCAGCGAAGGATGAAGTTCACGAGAGCGACAGACTTTGATTGCGCATTAGAACGCAGAACGCTCTCAACCCTGAAAAGGTCGTTTTATGACGAAATGGCTGCTGGCTGCCGGAGTCTTGATGCCGCTTTACAGCGCACAGGCTACACAGGATCCGGAAGCCGTGTACAACCGTGTTTGTGGTGCCTGTCATTCCGGCCAACTACCCATGGCGCCCGAAAGAGGCGATCAGGAAGCTTGGACGCCGAGGTTGGCGAAAGGTATGGGGACGCTGGTGCAACACGTGACCCAGGGTTTCAAGGCGATGCCGCCGCGTGGTTTGTGCATGGACTGCAGTGCCGAGGATTACCAAGCCATCATCCTTTGGATGAGCGCGAGTAAGCCCGGTCCATAACTTAACCCTTAGCCGTAGTTGGATTAGCTGATGAACAAATTGATCGTGAGTCTGCTGTTGACCGTGGGAATTTCAGGCTTCGCCCATGCTGCCGGTGATGCCGCAGCGGGCCAGGCAAAAGCCGCCGTTTGCGGAGCCTGCCATGGCCCGGACGGCAACAGCATGGCGCCAAACTTTCCAAAACTGGCCGGTCAAGGTGAACGCTACCTGACCAAGCAACTGCACGACATCAAGTCGGGCAAGCGCACCGTTCTGGAAATGACCGGGCTGCTGACCAACCTGAGCGATCAGGATCTGGCCGACATCGCCGCCTACTTCGCCAGCCAGAAAGGCAGCGTCGGCGCCGCCGATCCGAAGATCGTCGCTCGCGGTGAAGCACTGTTCCGTGGCGGCAACCTCGCCAAAGGCCTGCCCGCCTGCACCGGTTGCCACTCGCCGAACGGTGCCGGCAACGGCGCTGCCGGCTTCCCGCACCTGGGCGGCCAACACGCTCAATACATCGCCAAGCAACTGACCGATTTCCGCAAGGAAGAAGGTGGCCGCACCAATGACGGCGACACCATGACCATGCAGACTATCGCCAAACGCCTCAGCGACGAAGATATCGCGGCGGTCTCCAGCTATATTCAGGGTCTGCACTAAGCGCGTCGTATCAGGCGTTGAGCGGGGCTGAAGATCAAAAGATCGCAGCCTTCGGCAGCTCCTACAGGGGTGTTGCGTGATTCAATGCAGGCGTTGATATCTCCGGCAATGTTAACGCTCGATTAATCCGTCGCAGCAAGTATAAAAAGGGTGGCTTTGGCCGCCCTTTTTTGTGGCCGCTGCCGTTACACTACAGAACTCATGCCCGCCAGGATCTGTCTGAAAACAGGTCGCGCGAGGCGACCAAAATTGTCCAGGAGTAAAGCATGCGTAATCTGATCATCAGCGCCGCTCTCGTCGCTGCCAGCCTGTTCGGCGTGACCGCTCAAGCCGCCGAAGCCCCTGCCGCCCCTTACGTGGAACTGGCCAATCCGGTTCCGGTTGCAGAGCCTGGCAAGATCGAAGTGGTCGAGCTGTTCTGGTACGGCTGCCCGCACTGCTACGCCTTCGAGCCGGTAATCAACCCATGGGTTGAAAAACTGCCCAAGGACGTCAACTTCGTGCGAATTCCGGCGATGTTCGGCGGCCCGTGGGACGCTCACGGCCAAATGTTCCTGACCCTGGAAGCCATGGGTGTCGAGCACAAGGTTCACGCAGCGGTTTTCGAAGCAATCCAGAAACAACACAAAAAGCTGACCGACAAGAACGACATGGCTGACTTCCTCGCCACCCAAGGCGTGGACAAGGACAAGTTCCTCGCCACCTTCGACTCGTTCGCCATCAAAGGTCAGATCGTCAAGGCGCGTGAACTGGCCAAGAAGTATGAAATCACCGGGGTGCCAACCATGATCGTCAACGGCAAGTACCGCTTCGACATCGGCTCTGCCGGTGGTGCCGAACAAGCGCTGCAACTGGCTGATCAACTGGTCGCCAAAGAGCGAGCGGCAACCAAGGCTGCTGCCAACTAAGCGCGGCAACCGCCATGCGCCGCTGGAAGTCTGAACGCCTCGTTGGCCTGCATGATCCGCAGGTCAACGAGCATCACCTGGCGTCAACGGGCCTGCCCGCGGACCAGCGTCTGCGCCTGCTCAGTTTCAATATCCAGGTCGGCATCAGCACCGAGCGTTATCGACATTACCTGACGCGTAGCTGGCAGCATCTGCTGCCGCACAACGGCCGCTCGGGCAATCTGCAAAAGATTGGCGATCTGCTCGGCGACTTCGATCTGGTCGCCCTGCAGGAAGCCGATGGCGGCAGCCTGCGTTCGGGCTACGTCAATCAGGTCGAACACCTGGCCCACCTCGGCGCCTTCCCCTACTGGTATCAACAACTCAATCGCAACCTCGGTCGACTGGCCCAGCACAGCAATGGCGTGCTCAGCCGCCTGAAGCCGTGGGCGATCGAGGATCATCCCTTGCCCGGCCCAAAAGGTCGTGGCGCGATTCTGCTGCGTTTCGGCGAAGGTCCGGAGGCACTGGTGGTGGTGATGATGCACCTGGCCCTCGGCGCGCGAACGCGCAGCCTGCAACTGGCCTATATCCGTGAGCTGATTGGTGGCTATAAACACCAAGTGTTGATGGGCGACATGAACACCCACGCCAGCGATCTGCTACAACACTCACCGTTACGCGATCTTGGCCTGCTGGCCCCACAGCTGGAAGCGACGTTCCCCAGCTGGCGCCCGCAGCGTTGCCTTGATCATATTCTGCTCAGCCCGACCCTGACCCTGGAAAGGGTCCAAGTGTTGGCCCAACCGATTTCCGATCACCTGCCGGTCGCGGTAGAGATTCGTCTGCCGGGTTCGCTCACGGCCGATGCATTGCCCGCGTTGAGTCCTGACCCTCGCGGAACCCCTGAATGAGCGACGAAGCCCAGCGCTGGAAAGAGAAGTACCTCAAAAGCATCGAACAACAGGACAAACTCGAACGCCGCTGGGCCGCAAGGCTCGACTTGCTGCGTCGCGGGCTGGTGCGCAGCACGTTGGCAGCCGAAGGCACCGACAAGGTCGTCGATCAGTGCATGAAAGAGATGCGCGACGTGGTGCGCACCGACGACATGGACGCCGGCCTCGCCGCCCTGTTGCCGCGCCTGGAAAAAGCCGTGCTCGACTCCGAGCAACGCCGCGAAACCCGCATCGATCAGGTCAGCACGGCGCTGACCTCACTGGTGGCTCAGTTGCAGGCCTTGCCGTTGCCCCGGGAAGTGGCGCAACCGCTGAAGAAATTCGCCAAACAACTGGATGGCCGCGTCGGCCAGGCGCGCGAGATGCCGCTGCTGCTCAGCGAACTGAGTGGCTTGCAGGGCAAGGCGTTGAGCCAGCTGGAAACGCCAGCTGAGCCGGGGCGTCCGGGATTGTTGCAGCGACTGTTTGGCAGCCGGGAAAACGAAGAAACGCCCGCCCCAGCCCCAGAAGCACCACCAGCTCCGGCGACCGCGTCCGTGCCGGCGGCGCCCTCACCCGTTGCGCCGCAAGCCGAAGCAGTGCCCGAGCAGACGGCCCCCGTCGCAGCTACTGAAAAGGTGATTACAACGACGCCGCCCGTTCAGCAAACTGCGCCAGCCATCGAACCAGCGACAGCCGCACCCGAGACTCCAACGCAACCGCCAGTGGTTGCCTTCGTCCCGCCGACCGTGCTCAACGAAGCGCCCAGCACCCCGGCCGAGACCGAAGCCCTGCCTCTGGAGCCCGAACTTGAGCCTGTTTTCGCGCAGGCGCCGGCGCCGATTGCACCCGCCCCCTTCAATCCGGACGAATTGATCCACCCCGGCGATCCCGTTCCGCTGATTCTCGACAGCCTGCCGCTGCCCGAACCTATCGCTCAGGCATTGGCGGCCATCGACCCGGAGCAGTCCGAGCACGACATTCTGTTCGCCCTGCCGGATTCCCCGGAGCCGTCTTACAGCTCCGTGGCCAAGCACATCGAAGACACCCTGATCGGCCTGCTCGACGACCTGACCTTGCCCGAACGCCACCGCCCGCAAGCCGAGGCAATGCGCGAACGTTTGCAACATGGGTTGAACTGGTACGAACTGATACCGATCCTCGACGATCTTGCCACCTTGATGCTGGCGATTACCGACAGCGGTCAACACGAATTCGAAGTCTATCTGCAACAGCTCAACGAACGCCTCGAAGCGTTCCAGAGCAACCTGCAGGCCGCCAGTGAAGGCCATGCCGACAACAGCTCGGCGGCGCGGGCAATGGACACGCAAATTCGCGAGCAGGTCGACGGCTTGCAGACCAGCGTGCAGGAAGCCGCCGATCTGGATGACCTCAAGCAAGTCCTGGAGAATCACCTCGAAGGCCTGCTCGGCACCATGGATCAACACCAGAAACAGCGCGATGCCCGTGAACAGGAAGTCGCGACACGGCTTAAAAGCCTGTCCGAACGCGTGGCGCACATGGAACAGGAAGCCCAGGGTTTCCGCGAGCAC
This sequence comes from Pseudomonas sp. PB103, assembly GCF_009764635.1. Lineage (NCBI taxonomy): Bacteria > Pseudomonadati > Pseudomonadota > Gammaproteobacteria > Pseudomonadales > Pseudomonadaceae > Pseudomonas > Pseudomonas sp. PB103. The sequence continues at coordinate 28,883 of NZ_RWIL01000098.1, forward strand.
CTTGAAGTGCAACGGCAGAAAGCCCTGATCGACCCGCTCACCGGCTTGCCCAACCGCGCCGCATGGAGCGAGCGCCTTGAGCATGAAATCAAACAGTGGCAACAACACGGCAATACCTTGAGCCTGGCGATGCTCGACCTTGATCACTTCAAACGGATCAATGACAACTACGGTCATCTGGCCGGTGACAAAGTGTTGAAGATTATCGCCACCGTGCTGCGCAAGCGCCTGCGCGGCACTGACTTCATTGCCCGTTTCGGCGGGGAAGAGTTCGTGCTGTTGCTGCCGGCCACGCCACCGGCAGTCGGTGCCAAGCTGCTGGAAACCCTGCGCGCGGCCATCGAAGCTTGCCCGTTCCACTTCAAGGGCGAACGCGTGACCATCACCATTTCCATGGGATTGGCGTCCTTCCGAGCGGGAGAACACAGCGATCTGGTGCTGAAAAGAGCCGATCAGGCGCTGTACCGGGCAAAAAATGCAGGGCGCAACCGGGTCGAGCTGGGCTAAGCAATGTGTTCCATTTTGTTTAAATCCGCCCGCTGACCGTCGAGACGCAAGGCAGTACGTTACACTGTTGCATTACTGTCTTGCGTGTATTGTCCTCTGCCATGAAATTCTTTGCCCTCCTCGCTTCGCTGCTCGTTCTGGCCGGCTGTGCCAGCAGCCCGCGTTATGACACCAGCCACCCTTCGGCCAATTACGATAGCCGCATCCAGTTTGTGATCGTCCACTACACCTCGACATCGCTGGAGCGTTCGCTGCAATTGCTGACCCACGGCGAAGTCAGCAGCCATTACCTGATCGGCGACGACAAGAGCGCCACCGTCTACAAACTGATGGATGAAAACCAGCGCGCCTGGCACGCCGGCGAAAGCCAATGGCAGGGCCGCACCTGGCTCAACTCCAGCTCGATCGGCATCGAAATCGTCAATCCGGGCTTCAAGGACACCCCGACCGGGCGCCTGTGGTATCCATACAGCGAAGCACAGATTCAATCGTTGATCGCCCTGCTCAAGGACATCAGCAAACGCAACGGCATCAGCCCGCGCCACATCATCGGCCACAGCGACATCGCGCCGCTGCGCAAGCTCGATCCAGGCCCGCTGTTCCCGTGGCAGCGCCTTGCCGCTGAAGGCCTTGGCGTGTGGCCCAACGAACAAGCGGTGGCACGCCAACAGGCCGTGTTCAACAACAGCGAACTGCCGATCGTCAGCTGGTTCCAGGCGCAACTGGCGCACCTTGGCTACGACACGCCGCAGACCGGCGAACTCGACGTCGCCACCCGCCACGTCCTTGCCGCTTTCCAGATGCACTTCCGGCCTTCGCGCTTCGACGGTACGCCGGATGCGCAAACGGCAGCGCTGTTGCTGGTGCTCAATCAGACAAAATAATGACGCCCGCCCGACGGTCAGGGCGAAACTGTAATCAGCAGCTATAACTCATTGGTAATTCTTCGGATATTCCATGATGGTTGCTACCCGAGAGACGCTGCGTAGCTGGTTTTATCGCCCTTGTTTTTTGGCGATGATCGCGGCTGTCCTCAGTGCCTGCCTGCTGATCGCCGGCGCAATGTTCGTGGCGATGCATCAGGTCGAGCAAAACGAGAGCCGGGAAATGAACGCGCAAGGCGAACGTTTCCTCGCTCGCCTCGAACAATTGTTCGGCCAGTTGCGCGAAAGTCTCGACGACCTCGAAGCGCAACCGTTGCGCAGTTGCGACGACGAAATGATCGCCACCCTGCAACAAGTCACCTTCAACTATCGCTTCGTTTACGAAGCCGCTTATATGGATGCCTCGCGGATCTGTTCGAACCGGCCGCGCCAGGAAGGCTTATCGGTTGTCCGCGCACCAGACATCAAAGGCCCGACCTACAGCTACTGGCTGAACACCACCACCGAACCCGACGAGAACCGCGCCGCGCTGATGCTTGGTCGGGGAAATTTTCGTGTGGCCACCTCGCGCGGCCATTTGACCGACATGGTCGACCTGTCGCCCGGCAGCAGTCTTCTGGTAGTGCTCGACCATGGCACCCGAGCGATTCCGGTACTGGGTACCGAGCAGGACTGGCCGCCGACGGCACACTGGCCACCGAAAAGCCGCGATGCCCTGCAAGTCACGCAAACGCGACTGATCTACCGCATGCCCACCGACAACCCGGAATATCAGTTGGTGTTGATCACGCCGCGCACCGGCATGCACATCCCCACCATTTGGTGGTGGATGATTCCAGTCTGCCTGGTGGCCGGTGCGATTGTCGGCTTTCTCACCTTCCTGCTGGTGCGCCAGCGGCAATCATTGGATGCCGAGCTTCACGGCGCGATCCGCCGCGGCGAGTTGCAGGTGCTCTATCAACCGATCTTCGACCTCGACAGCCGCAACTGCGTCGGTGCCGAAGCCCTGCTGCGCTGGCGCCGCCCGGACGGCACGCTGACCAGCCCCGACCTGTTTATTCCGATGGCGGAAAACACCGGGCAGATTCGGCAAATGACCGACTTTGTCCTGCAGCGTTTGCTCGAGCAGTTGGGCCCGGTATTGCGCGCCAACCCACAACTGTATATCTCGGTGAACCTGGCGGCGTGCGACGTCATGGTGCCGCGCATCGGCCAGGTCATGGCGCGCTTGCTGACCTTGCACCGGGTCGCCGCACGACAGATTGCCTTCGAGGTCACTGAACGCGGTTTGATTGATGTGGTGGTCGCGCGGGAAAACCTGCAAGCCCTGCGTGATGTTGGCCATCAGGTGCTGATCGACGATTTCGGCACCGGCTATTGCAGCCTCGCCTACCTGCAAACCCTGCCAGTGGACTGCCTGAAGATCGACAAGGCGTTTATCGACGCCCTCGGCCATGACGCCGCCAGCAGCGGCGTCGCCCCGCACATCATTCACATGGCGCAAGCGCTGGACCTGAAGGTGATTGCCGAAGGCATCGAACTGGAATCACAAGCGCAATTGCTCAGCAGCGAAGGCGTGAAGTTCGGTCAGGGCTGGCTGTTCGCCCATGCGCTGAGCGCGGTGCAGTTCATCGAACTGATCACTCGCGGGCGTCGGCTCGCCGGTCGGCGCATGGACGACGAAGCCTAAACGGCTAACGCCATATAGAACTGCGTGCCCTGCCCCGGCCGCGAATACACACCCATGCGCCCGCCATGCAACTGGACGATTTCCTTGCACAGCGCCAAGCCGAGCCCGGCACCACCCTTCTTGCGCCCGACCTGGACGAAGGGCTCGAAGATCCGCCCCTGCTGGCCGTAGGCAATGCCTTCGCCATTGTCTTCGACGCTGATGATCACCCGCTCGCCGTGGCGCCGCGCCTGCAGACGAATCAATCCGTCGCGGGCGGTATGGCGCAGGGCGTTGTCGATCAGGTTGTCGAGCACGCGGTCGAGCTGCGCCTGATCCGCCTGCAAACGCGGCAGCGGGCCTTGCACTTCGACCTCCAGGGCGATGCCTTTGGCCGCCGCCGACTCGGCGAAACGCAGCTGAGCCTGCGCCAGCAGATCTTCGATGGAGCACGGCGCCAGTGTAAGTTTCTGCAACCCGTTCTGGTAGCGCGAGAAGTTGAGCAAGTCGTTGATCAACTGCATCAGGCGCTGCATTTCCTCATTCACGGTATCAAGCAGATCAGCCTCGCGTGACTCCGCCGGAAACTTCGCCCGTTCGCGGAACAGGCCGAACGCCATGTGCATGCCGGTGACCGGCGTGCGCAGCTCATGGGACGCGCGCAGGACGAACTCGCTGCGCACCCGCTCGAACGCGCGCTGCTCGGTGACGTCGTGCAACACCATCACCGCGCCGAGGATATGACCTTGTGTGTGGCTGACCGGCGTCAGGCTGTAAGTCAGCAGGCGCGATTCGCCGTCGACCTCAATGCTCAAATCCTCCGGCGCGCGCTCCAGCGTGCCGCCGCGCAGCACCAGTTGCAGCTGCGCATCCAGCTCCGGCCGCTCAAGCGCCGCGCCCAAACCCTGGCCAAGTCGATCATCGTCCCAACCCAACTGGCGTTGAGCCACCGGGTTGAGGTGCTCCAGATGACCTTCGCGGTCAATCATCAGCAGACCATCGTCGATGCTGTCGAGCACCGCCTGCAGACGCTGCTGGCCCGCCAGCAGCTCGTCGACGTTGGTGGCCTGGTGCTCACGCAGCGCTTCGGCCATCAAACCGAAGCGACGCGACAACAGGTTCACTTCCATCGCCGAGGAAATCGGCAGGGTCACTTCATAGTTGCCCTGACCAATGTTGTCCGCCGCTTTCGCCAAGACTTCGATCGGCACACCGAAGCGTCGAGCGATACCGTGTGCCGTGACGAAACCGATGATCAACACCGCCAGCCCTACCAGCCCGAGCAGACCGGCGATCAACAGTGCACGGTCGCGCGCTTGACGCTGGACCGCGTTGATGTTGTCCAGCGCATGCTTGTGTTCGGTGATCAAGCCGTTACGCAGCGTGTTGAAGCGCTCTCTGAGATTGGCGTTGCTGCTCAACGCTGTCGCCGGGTCACGGGACACATCGAAGGCCTGAAGAAAACTCAGGTAATCAGCCTTGGCCTGACTGAAACCATACTGGCGACCATCGCCGATGTGCTCTTGGGCGATACCGTCATCGAGCAACTTGAGGTATTGCTGCTTGGACGCCTCGAACGCGACCGGATCGGGTTCTTCGGCAAGCATGATGACCAGTTGATCACCCAAAGTTTGTCGCAGCTTGAGGCCCAGATCGAGCGTGACGAAGTTGTTACGCAGCGTGGTTTCCTGTGTACCGGCCATCTGCATCACGCTGACCAGCCCGAGCAGCAACCCGAGCAAGGCCACGGTGATCAAGGCGGAAATGCTCAGGAACAACCGCGTGCGCAACTTCATCGCCAGTTTCATCGCCCGGCACTCACAGGTTGTACTGCTTGCGCTTGCGATACAGGGTCGAGGCGTCGATGCCGAGGGTTTTCGCTGCTTGATCCAAGGTGCCGGCGGTGGCGAGAACCGCGCCGATGTGGGCTTTTTCCAACTCGTCCAGACTCAGCGCGGCGCCGACCCGAGGCGCGTTGTTGGCCGGTTGCTCGGCCATGCCGAGATGGCTGATCTCCACGCGCTCCTGCGGGCAGATGATGCTCGCGCGCTCGACCACGTTGCGCAGCTCACGAATGTTGCCCGGCCAGCGGTAGCCGAGCAGTGCCTCGCGAGCCTCGTCACTGAACCCACGCGCCGGACGTGCGTACTCTTTAACGAAGCGCGCCAGAAAGCGATCAGCCAACGTGAGGATGTCCTCGGCACGCTCGCGCAACGGCGGCAGGTGCAGGGTAATGACGTTCAGGCGATACAGCAGGTCTTCACGGAAACGACCGTCACGGACCATGTCCTCCAGATTGAGGTTGGTCGCCGCCAAAATACGCACGTCGGCGCGACGGGTGACCGGGTCACCTACGCGTTCGTATTCCTTGTCTTGAATGAAGCGCAGCAACTTTGGCTGCAATGTCAGCGGAAAATCGCCGATCTCGTCGAGAAACAGCGTGCCGCCGTCGGCCTGATTGACGCGACCCAGCGTACTTTCGCTGGCGCCGGTAAACGCACCACGGCTGTGACCGAACAGCTCGCTTTCCATCAGCTCTGCCGTCAGCGACGGGCAGTTGATGGTCACGCAGGATTTCTTCTCGCGCTTGCTCCAGCCGTGAATCGCACGGGCCAGCTCACCTTTACCGGTGCCGGATTCACCAAGGATAAGAATGTTGGCGTCGGTGCCCGCGACTTGGCGCGCGGTTTCCAGGACGACCTTCATCGCCGGGCTGTGGGAGTCGAGACCGTCCTTCGGTTTGCGGATCTCGCCCTCAAGCGCTTCGAGGCGCGCCGACAACTGACGCACTTCCAGCTGCTTGGCGGTAGCCAGACGCAGCTGATCAGGGCTGCACGGCTTGACCAGATAATCAGCGGCGCCCGCCTGAATAGCATCCACAGCGGTATCGACCGCCGAATGCGCGGTGACGATCACCACGCGCATCCACGGTGCCTGAATGCGCATTTGCGCCAGTACATCGAGACCGTTGTCTTCGCCCAGGCGCAAATCAAGGAAGCACAAGTCGAAGACCTGGCGTTGCAGCAGTGCGTCGGCCTGAGCCGCGCTGTTGGCGGTAGCCACCGTATAGCCTTCGTCTTCAAGGCAATAACGGAAGGTACGCAGGATGGCGGATTCGTCGTCCACCAGCAGAATGCGGCCTTGATGCTCAGTGGCAGATTCCATTTTTCCTACGCTCCATAGTGATTGGTCTGAGGTTAGTCCCGGAAAAATCGGGCAAGTTGCATGGTTGATTCTGAACGATGCCAGCCATAGGAGGGTAGCTCTCTCCTGCCATTACGGCCAATACGTTGATTTTGTTGGTTTTTTAAACAATCAGCGGTTTACAGGACATTGCCTGTGTCCTTTTCTGACATCTGCGCCCTGCTCTCAATTCCATAAGAATGAATTCTCCTACGAAAAAATCGTGCATTGCGCACGATCCCAGACGACCCATCGTGCAGGATGCGTCGCCAACTCTTTTCGCATCTCTTTTAAGTAATTGATTTTATTAGATATTTTTCAATGAAAAAACTGGCATGCAGGCTGCAATAACTCATTCAGCCCGGGCAGATCAGAACTGCCCCAACCGAATAAGAGTGAGGAACCCAGGATGACTCGCCAACGCGCCGCTCAAGTACGCATCTCGCCACTGCATCTGCAACAGGCTCTGTTTGGCGTACTTGCGCTGTTGATCACCCTGATCGCTTGCCAGCAATACCTGCGCTGGGAAAACAGCCAGCAGCCGGAAGCACCGCTGATTTCCATGCAGCACGCTACCCAGAGTCATTTCAGCGCTGTCAGCAGCAGTGCCCAGGATGACAACGCGACGATGCGCATGGTCGATGTCGACCAGGCACAGCCATTGGATCAAATGCCACGTGAAGAGCGCTGGGTTTTCTGATTGAACAAACGGATTCAGGCGCGATGCGCCGGAACACGCAATATCCCTAAATAGAGAAGTAAGGAGAATCACCATGTTGAGCTGGGCAATCACATTCTTGATCATTGCCATCATCGCTGCAGTACTGGGCTTCGGTGGTATCGCGGGCACCGCCACGGGTATCGCCAAGATTCTCTTTGTCGTGTTCCTGGTGATGTTCATCGCTTCCTTCTTCTTTGGCCGTCGCGGCCGAGGTTAACGATGACTGTTTTAAAAACACTGGCAGCCGCCCTGCTTCTGGGCGGTAGTGCCATGGCGATGGCGGCCAACGATGGCCAGGCGCGGGTCAACGAACTGTTGAGTTCCGACCCGCAATATCGCGAAACGTGGGAAGGCGTGGTGAAGAAGGAAGAACGCCTGCCGGAATGGGTGATGAACCTGTCCGGCACGCCGGACCAACAAATGAATGCCGTGACTGAAGACGGCGATCAATATCTGGTCGGGCCGCTCTGCGAATCTGCGGACAAGTGCCTCAACCACCGTTTGATCGTCGCCTTCAGTTTCGACAAGAAAGACGCTTACGCCATGCTCGTCGATGTGCCCGAAGGACTGCCGGCCGACAAGTCGCCCACGCGACATGCCACCTACCGCTTCCTCGGCAAACCCGATCAGGGCATGCAGGATCTGCTGATGGAAACCCTGAAGAAAGATCCGAACTGGTATTGAACATGAAGGCAGCAGCCCTGTTGCCTTCCATTGCACCGATCCGAGGAGGCTCGGCGCATGACCAAGGGGCCGGGACGTTCTGACTGTTACAGGGTCGGAGTGACCTACGGGTACAGGGAGTGCCTGCGCGAGGGCCGGGTCAGGGCAAGTAAAAGCTGCATCGCAGGTTCGCCGACTCACAGCAGATCGACGGACTTGCGTTGAGCTTCCTTTTCAGCAAAACATTGATCCAGAGCGTCCAGCTCGCCTTTTTTATCGTCGACACTGCGCGCGAAAACATTACGCGGTGTTTCCTGGCGACCGTATATCGACAAAGAAACCTTTTAAACAGTGGGACTTCTAGGCTTCCCACGTAGGCTTTTTCCTAAATTTTTCGCTGATTTTTATCGTTCAAAAAATAACCAACCTACGCTGTGATGGCCGGTTCACGGCACTTATGCCGGCCGAAATGTCACAATCGAACCGGTTGGGACGCCAGTTTCAATTAAAAAAGCTCATGCCGATTCGGCATAGGGTAGGCGTTTACGGCATTAGACGGCGCAACCTTGCATCGGAATAGTTGCGCCTTTTTTCGCCTGCCGAAGAGCCGTAAACACGCGCTTCGGGGCACCTTATACGGAGGCAGATGCACAGACTTTTCCGCTAAAGAGCGTTCCAGTTCCTGCATGTGCCTGAGTCAAACGCAAGTAAGGGTAAAGATAATGAAGAAGGCAAAAATTAGCCTCGCCTGGCAGATCCTCATCGGTCTGGTTTTGGGTATTGCAATTGGTGCGTTGCTCAACCACTTCAGTGCCGAAAAAGCCTGGTGGATCAGCAACGTCCTGCAACCGGCAGGCGATATCTTTATCCGTCTGATCAAGATGATCGTGATCCCGATCGTCATCTCTTCCCTGATCGTCGGCATTGCTGGCGTTGGCGACGCCAAGAAACTCGGGCGTATCGGTCTGAAGACGATCATCTATTTCGAAATCGTCACCACCATCGCGATCGTTGTCGGCCTGCTACTGGCCAACCTGTTCCATCCGGGTGCCGGCATCGACATGAGCACGCTGGGCACGGTGGACATCTCCAAGTACCAGGCGACTGCCGCCGAGGTACAGCATGAACACGCGTTCATCGAGACCATCCTTAACCTGATCCCGTCGAACATCTTCGCGGCCATGGCCCGCGGCGAAATGCTGCCGATCATCTTCTTCTCCGTGCTGTTCGGTCTCGGTCTGTCGAGCCTGCAGTCGGACCTGCGCGAGCCGCTGGTGAAGATGTTCCAGGGCGTCTCGGAAAGCATGTTCAAAGTCACCCACATGATCATGAACTACGCGCCGATCGGCGTGTTCGCCCTGATCGCGGTGACCGTCGCCAACTTCGGCTTCGCCTCGCTGGTGCCGCTGGCCAAGCTGGTGATTCTGGTTTACTTCGCCATCGCCTTCTTCGCCTTTGTGGTGCTGGGCCTGATCGCCAAGATGTTCGGTTTCTCGGTGTTCAAGCTGATGCGCATCTTCAAGGATGAGCTGGTGCTGGCCTACTCCACCGCTTCGTCGGAAACCGTGCTGCCGCGCGTGATCGAGAAGATGGAAGCCTACGGCGCGCCGAAAGCCATCTGCAGCTTCGTGGTGCCGACCGGTTACTCGTTCAACCTCGACGGTTCGACCCTGTATCAATCGATTGCGGCAATCTTCATCGCGCAGCTGTACGGCATCGACCTGTCGATCAGCCAGCAACTGCTGCTGGTGCTGACCCTGATGGTCACCTCCAAAGGCATCGCCGGCGTACCGGGCGTGTCCTTCGTGGTGTTGCTGGCCACCCTGGGCAGCGTCGGTATTCCGCTGGAAGGTCTGGCGTTCATCGCCGGTGTCGACCGCGTCATGGACATGGCCCGTACTGCCCTGAATGTGATTGGTAACGCGCTGGCCGTGTTGGTTATCTCGCGCTGGGAAGGCATGTACGACGACGCCAAGGGCGAGCGCTACTGGAATTCCCTGCCACACTGGCGCAGCAAGACCCAACTGCCAGCGGGCGAAATCTCGAAAAACTGACACACACCTGTAGGAGCTGCCGCAGGCTGCGATCTGTTGATTCTGTTTTTAAAGGCAAGATCAACAGATCGCAGCCTTCGGCAGCTCCTACATGAGATTGGGGCCACGAGCCTGTAGACAAACCCCGGAGAAATCCGGGGTTTGTCGTTTCTGGCGACCCCGCTATCATTCGCGGCATTCTTCGGGGGATTTGACTGATGCTTAATGGCCTGTGGCTTGGCTTCTTCATCGTGGCAGCCGTATCGGCGCTGGCGCAGTGGCTGATCGGCGGCAACGCCGGGATCTTTGCGGCGATGGTGGAGAGCATTTTCGCCATGGCCAAGCTCTCGGTCGAAGTCATGGTGCTGCTGTTCGGCACCCTCACCCTGTGGCTGGGTTTCCTGCGCATTGCCGAGAAGGCCGGCATCGTCGAATGGCTGGCCAAGGTGCTCGGCCCGCTGTTCCTGCGGCTGATGCCGGAAGTCCCGGCGGGTCACCCTGCCCTTGGCCTGATCACCCTGAACTTCGCTGCCAACGGTCTGGGCCTCGACAACGCCGCGACGCCAATCGGCCTGAAAGCCATGAAGGCGCTGCAGGAACTCAATCCCAGCGCGACCATCGCCAGTAACGCGCAAATCCTCTTTCTGGTGCTCAACGCCTCGTCCCTGACCCTGCTGCCGGTGACGATCTTCATGTACCGCGCCCAGCAAGGCGCGCCGGACCCGACGCTGGTGTTCCTGCCGATCCTGCTGGCGACCAGTTGCTCGACGATTGTCGGCTTCCTCTCGGTGGCATTCATGCAGCGCCTGCGGATCTGGGATCCGGTGGTGTTGGCCTATTTGATTCCCGGTGCGTTGATCCTCGGTGGGTTTATGGCACTGCTCGGCACGCTTTCCGCCACGGCTCTGGCGGGATTGTCGTCGATCCTCGGCAATCTCACGCTGTTTGGGTTGATCATGCTGTTTTTGCTGATCGGCGCGTTAAAGAAAGTGAAGGTCTACGAGGCGTTTGTCGAAGGCGCCAAAGAAGGCTTCGACGTGGCGAAGAATCTGCTGCCGTATCTGGTGGCGATGCTCTGTGCGGTTGGCGTACTGCGTGCTTCCGGGGCGCTGGACTTCGGGCTGGACGGCATTCGTCATCTGGTCGAGTGGGCCGGTTGGGACACGCGGTTTGTCGATGCGTTGCCGACGGCGATGGTCAAACCGTTCTCCGGCAGTGCGGCGCGGGCGATGTTGATCGAGACCATGAAGACCTCGGGTGTCGACAGCTTCCCGGCGTTGGTCGCCGCGACGATTCAGGGCAGTACCGAGACCACGTTCTATGTGTTGGCGGTGTATTTCGGTGCGGTGGGCATTCAGCGGGCGCGGCATGCGGTGGGGTGTGCGTTGCTGGCGGAGTTTGCCGGCGTCGTTGGCGCTATCTTCGTCTGCTACTGGTTCTTCGGCTGAGTGGGAGCTGGCTTGCCAGCGATGGCGGCGGTACTGCCAACATTGACGTTGCCTGACACGCCGCTATCGCTGGCAAGCCAGCTCCCACAGGAATTGTGTTTGGCTTAAGGTTTTTGGGGGGCCAGTTTCTGGCCTTGGTCGACGGCCCACGCGACGACCTTGGCGGTCAGGCGATCACTGGCCTGGCCAAAGCCTGCGACCACCGCCGGCACCTGCACATCACTCAGCGGCTGACGCTCTTCAAAGCGTCGACTTGCCAGAATCCGCTGGTCATAACCGCGCACCAGCAACGCATAAACCCGCACCACGACGCTGGCCTGCGATCCCTGATACTCGGTCTGAAACGCCTGCAAACTCCCGCCCAATTCCAGATCCGCCGCAAAGTTGCTGTCATCGGTACTCAGCAACGTCACCCGGCCATCACGCGCAAACCCATCCAGCAGACGATTACGCACCAGCACCGGCGCCGGGTCGCTCCAGCGCGAGCCCTTGTAGCTGCTGATCACGTCGCCCTGCGGGATCACCGCAATCACCGGCCGGTTCAATGCCTCACTGGCCTGCAACTTGTTAAGTCGCAACGACCAATGCTGCGTTGCCGCCGAACTGGCCGAGGCGGGCGCCTGTGCCGTCGGTAGGCGATAGACATCCGACGGCTCGGATTTTGGCAAAATCGAGCATGCGCTGATCAGGGAAATGCCGGCGGCGAGAAGGGCGAGGCGAGTCAGCTTCATGGCGTGAATTCCTTGTTCTTGTCACGGCCCAGCAAGTAGCCGCTGGGGTTGGCCTCAAGGCGTTGCGAGATGGCGCGCAACGAAGTCAGCGTCTCGCGCAGTTCGCGGATCGCCGGGGCCAGGCCATTGAGGCCCTGCATGCCGTTGTCGAGGGAGTTTTCGTTTTTGCTGAGCAAGGTGCTGATGGTCGTGGTGCTTTGCTCCAGCGACTTCATTGCCTGCTCGGCGCTGCCCAGTGCTTGCTTGCCTTGATCGTTGATCAGGCCGTTGGCGTTGCGCATCAGCAGCGAAGTCTGTTCGAGCATGCTGCCGGCCTGTTTGCCGACAGTCGCCAGTTGTTGCATGGCCTGCTTGATGTCACCGCGCTGATCGTTGATGGTGCCGGTGGTTTGCTCCAGATGCGCGAGGGTTTTGCTGACTCGCTCAACGTTCTCTGGGGAAAACATCTGATTGGCGTTCTGCAGCAACGCGCTGATGCCGGTCATCAAATCGTTGCTGTCATTGAGCAAACGCGAAATCGGCGAAGGCGAGGCGACGATCAGCGGCAGCTTACCGTCATGGCCGCGCAGTTTCGCGCTCTGCGGCGTGCCACCGCTGAGCTGGATGATCGACGTGCCAGTGATCCCGGCCAGCGCCAGTTTCGCCTGGGTGTCTTCTTTGACCGGGGTGTCACCGGCCAGACGAATTCGCGCCAGCACCCGGCGTGGATCCTGTGGGTCGAGGCGCAGACTGATCACGTCACCGACCTTGATCCCGCTGTACTGCACCGAGCTGCCTTTGGACAAACCGCTGACCGCCTCGTTGAAGACGATTTCGTAGTCCTTGAACTCGGTGTCGACACTGGACTTTGCCAGGAACAGACCGAAGAGCAGGGCGCCTGCCACCACAATCACGGTGAACAGGCCGATCAATACATGATGCGCTCGGGTTTCCATGTCAGACCTCGTTGAGCAATTTGGCGGCGTCCAGCGCCGAGCGGCCGCGCGGGCCGTGGAAGTATTCGTGAATCCACGCGTCATCGGTTTCCGAAACGACGTCGATCGGGCCGGCGACCAGGACTTTCTTCTGCGCCAGCACCGCCACACGGTCGGTGATGGTATAGAGCGTGTCGAGGTCGTGGGTCACCAGAAACACGCTGAGGCCGAGCGCATCGCGCAGGGTCAGGATCAATTGATCGAACTGCGCCGCGCCAATCGGATCGAGGCCGGCGGTGGGTTCGTCGAGGAACAGGATGTCCGGATCCAGCGCCAAAGCCCGCGCCAGAGCAGCGCGCTTGATCATGCCGCCGGACAGCGACGCCGGGTATTTGTCCGCCGCCGACAGCGGCAGCCCGGCCAGCGCCAGTTTCACCGCCGCCAGGTGTTCGGCATCGTTGCGGCTGAGGCCGGCGTGTTCAATAAGGGGCAGGGCGACGTTCTCGGTGACGGTCAGCGAGGAAAACAGCGCGCCCTTCTGGAACAAGACGCCGAAGCGGCGTTCGACCAACGAGCGCTCATGCTCGGACAGGCTCGGCAGGTTCTTGCCGAACACTTTGACGATGCCTTCGCTGGGCCGGCGCAAACCGACAATGCTGCGCAGCAGCACCGATTTGCCGCTACCGGAACCACCGACCACGGCAAGAATCTCGCCTTTGTACAAATCCAGATCGAGGTTCTCGTGCACGCTCTGGCTGCCGAAGCGATTGCACAGGCCACGGACTTCAATCACCGCCTGCGAGGGCGCGCGGGGTAGACGACTCACCAGCCCATCTCCATGAAGAACAGTGCGGCCACCGCGTCGAGCACGATCACCACGAAAATCGATTGAACCACGGCGGACGTGGTGTGGGCGCCGACCGACTCAGCACTGCCGCTGACCTTGAAGCCTTCCAGGCAACCAATCGCGGCGATGATGAAGGCGAAGATCGGCGCCTTCACCAAGCCGACCAGAAAGTGCTGAACGCCGATGTCCGACTGCAACAGCGTCAGGAACATCGCCGGCGAGATATCCAGCGACACCGCGCAGACCACGCCGCCACCGATGATCCCGCAGAGCATCGCCAGAAACGTCAGCATCGGCAGCGCCACCAGCATCGCCAGCACGCGCGGCACCACCAGCAGCTCCATCGGGTCGAGGCCGAGGGTGCGGATCGCGTCGATTTCTTCGTTGGCCTTCATCGAGCCGATTTGCGCGGTGAAGGCACTGGCGGTGCGCCCGGCCATGAGGATCGCCGTGAGCAGCACACCGAATTCGCGCAGGAACGAGAAGCCCACCAGGTCCACGGTAAAAATCGTCGCGCCAAAACTGGCCAGCACCGTCGCGCCGAGAAACGCCACCACCGCGCCCACCAGAAAGGTCAGCAGCGCCACGATGGGTGCAGCGTCGAGGCCGGTCTGTTCGATGTGCGCGATCATTGGCGTGATGCGCCAGCGCTTGGGCCGAAACAGGCTGCGCGCGATGGTTTCCAGAATCAGGCCGATGAAACCGAGGAGTTGCAGGGTGTCTTGCCAGATGGTGTCGACAGCGCGGCCGATGCGCGTCAGCAACTGCACGCTGACGCTGATTTCCGGCTCCTTGATTGGCACGCAGAAGTCGGTCATCGAGCGATACACGGTTTGCAGCAGCGCTCGGTCGGCGGTGGAAATCGTGCAATCAGGATGCTCGGCAGATTTACCGAGGCGCTCGGAGCCGAGCAGTTCGACCAGCAGCGAAGCGCCCGCGGTGTCGAGGGCGCCGAGGCTATTGAGGTCGATCTCGGTATTGGCGTCGTACTGGCCGTGGAGCTTTTCGCTCAGTTGCTTGAGCTCGGCGTAATGGGCAAGCGTCCAGTCCCCGGTGACCCGCAGGCGGGCAGGGCTGATCGACGTGTCCAATTGGGCATTGCCGCTGATCGAGCTGCTGGTCATAAGCTCCGTGCTTGTTCGTCTGCTAAGCGAACTAACGTAATAGCACGAACCGGATTACTTTTCTTTGATCGCTGTGCTGTCGGTGACTTCGAAGCGCAGCACGCCGATCACCTGGCCATCCTCGGTCAGCACCCGCACCTGCCATTTGCCCGCCGGATTGCCAGGGAAATTCTGTTTGTGCGTCCACGCGCGGTAGCCTTCCTTGCGCCCGCCATGGATATCGAGGGCGATGCGGTCGACCTCTTTGCCGTTGAATTGCCAGACGTGATAAATCCGCTCATCGAGCCCGCGCGGCGCGTTGATCGCGGTGTAGGCGTAGAGCCCGCCGTTGCGGATCTGCTCGGCGCTGACCGTGTCGAGGCTGGCACCGGGGGTGCGATCCTGCAATTGCGTGCTGATCGCCACGTCGGTCATCCACAGCGTCGCCGGCGGCACCCACGAACGCAGCGCCCAACCGACGCCGCCAATGCCGACGGTGATGCACAGGATCGCCAAGGCGTTGCGCAGCGTGCGGATCGGGAAGATCGACGCCAGACTCGGGAACGACAGCAGCACGGCAATGCCCAGCGCCCATTTGAAGCTCTGCGCCGTGGTCAGGTGCATGATCACCGGCAATGCGGTGAGCAGGGCGGCGAACAGGGTCAGCGTGTGCAGCGCGAGAAACGCCCAGCGCCGTGGCGCCAGCCATTTGTAGTAGAGCGGATCGACGATCGAGATCAGCGCCGCGACGCTGAGCAGGCCGGTGAAGACCAACTGGCCGCTGTTCCAGGTCGTGGTGATGAAGAAGAACGGCAGGACGAAAAACAGGCTTTCCTGATGGATCATCTGCGTCGCGTAACGCAGCAGCGGCTGGGGAATCTCGCGTTTGAACACGCGGGTGAAGAGGCCGGTGAGGGTGTTTTCCAGCATCAGCCAGATCCAGCTGAGCAGCATGATCACCGTGATCCAGCTCGCCAGCCCCTGCTGACGGTCGACCATGATGAAACTGCCGACGCCGGAGATGAAACCGCCAAGCGCAATGACCCCGGGATAGCGCTTCATCAGTTCGAGAATGCGCTGGATCAGGAGCTGTATTTTCGGCATGTCGGGGGGTTCACAACGCTGTAGGAAAAATCCTCGACAGAGTAGCGCCCGCCGGGCGCTGTGGCGAGGCTGCCGGTCACTTATTCGGTGTATTTCAGGGCCTCAAAAGATCGCAGCCTTCGGCAGCTCCTACATTTGGAATGCAACCCCCTGTAGGAGCTGCCGAAGGCTGCGATCTTTTGATCTTCAACCCCGCTTACGAATCAAACGCCAGCCGATCAGAATCAGCAGCAACACACCGATTCCACCCGCACTCAACCACAACACCTGATCATCACTGATCAACGGCTTCTCGATCCGCAAATACCCCGGTTGCAGCAGCAATTCACGCATGGCCTTGTTCGCCGCCTCCAGCGTCACCCCTTGCAGCTCGCGCGCCGGGTTGGCGAAGCGGCCGTCCTCGTAATCGCCCAGCGCGCTCCAGTAATAATCCGCCATCGCGCTATTACCCTGAACCGCCCACGCCTGATGGGCGATCGAGGCTTGTTTGATCCGCGCGAAGGTGTCCGGGTCGAGGCCGTTTTTCAGCAGATCGGCCTTGAGGTCTTCCAGCACCTGGATGGCTTCGTCGACGTCATCACGATCGAGATCAGCGTTCAGGCTCATGAAGCCGACACCACCAAACACTTCGCGCTCGGCCCACGGCCCGTAGGACAAGCCATGATTAAGGCGAATCTGCCGATACAGCGCCCAATCCAGATAATCCTTGAGAATGTCGAAGGTCTCGTCGTATTGATCATCGATCACCGGTTCCGGCACCAGCCAGTGCAGCTTGGCGCTGTCGCCGATAAAGCCACGGGTGAGGGTGCGTTCATGGGCCGCGCTGGTGCGAATGTCCGGCAGCGGCCGGTGTTCGCTCGGATCGACCGCTTCGAGCGCGCCCCAGGTGCGTTCCAAGTAGGCCGGCAGCAGCTTGTCGAGTTCGCCGACGACGATCAGCGTCATGTTGTTCGGCGCATACCAGGCCTTGCGCACCTTCTCCAGCTGTTCCTGAGTCAGGTGACCGACTTCGGCGCGTTGCGGGCATTTCAGGCCCAGCTCGACGGCGAGCTGGTTGCTCGCGGTGTGGCCGAGATCCTGGCGATCGAGGAAGCGTTGCAGACGCGTGTAATGGCCGCCGTCCTCGCGTTCGACCACGCGTTTGGCGGCGTTGATCGCGTTGTCGTCGATGCGCGTCTGGGTCAGCAGGTCGAGCAGCAGGTCGAGGACCTTGCGCTGGTTCTTCGCCGGGGCTTCGATGACGAAGGTGGTGTCGGCGTTGCTGGTAAAGGCATTCCAGTCACCGCCCAGCGCCTGCATGCGTTCTTCCAGACCACCTTCGCCCGTGGCGTCGATACCGCTGAACAACAAATGTTCGAGTAAGTGCGGCAGCTCTTTGTCAGCGCAATCAAAATCGTCGAGGCCAACGCCGACCACCAAGCGAATCGCCACATGCCCACGTTCGGTGCCGGGTTTGAGCATCAGCTGCAAACCGTTGGGCAGCGCATAGCCTTCGACCTGAAAGCGATCCAGGGCAAAGGCAGGCAGGGAACCGAACAACAGACAGGCGAACAACAGGCAACGCATAACAGGCTTCCGTACGGCTGATTTGGAGATCCGTGTCGTCAGTCAGTGCCCCATCGCTGGCAAGCCAGCTCCCACAAGGATTTTTGGTGCTCACAAAACCCTGTGGGAGCTGGCTTGCCAGCGATGGGGCCCTTGAGACTGAACTCTGTGTTACTGACTGACCCTGGCCCCAGACGTTCAAGGCGAATGCGTAATGTCGGCAATATCATCCGCCGCCAGCGCCCCGGTGTCCGTCGTTTCCAGCACCACATACGCACTGCCGCAAAACAGCGAATTCAAGCGTTTCATGTCGGCAATCAACTCCAGGTGCAGCGAACTGGTTTCAATACTTTGCACGATCTTGCGTTGCAAACGGCTGACATGCGCATGGGCCAAACGGCGTTCCTGTGCACGGAAGCGACGCTTCTCGCGCAGCAACTGGCGAGCGCTTTCACGATCACCGCTGAGGAATACCGACAGGCCCAAACGCAAGTTGGAGATCAATTGCTGCTGCAACCCGGCCAGATCCTCTAGGCCTTCCTCGGAAAACGAGCGGCGCTGCGAGGTCTTCTGCTGCTGGATTTTGCGCAGCATGCGTTCGATCAGATCAGCGGCGAGTTTCAGGTTGATCGCCAGCTCGATGATCTCCGCCCAGCGCCGACTGTCCTGCTCGCCGAGATCCTCACGGGGCATCTGCGCCAGGTACAGCTTGATCGCGCTGTACAACGCTTCGACGTCGTCGGTCAGCCGGCGTATCTCCTGAGTGACAGCGGTCTGCTTGCCGCGCAATACATCAAGCGTGGCGTCGAGCATGTTCTCCAGCAGATCACCCATGCGCAGGGTCTCCCGCGCGGCGTTGGCCAGCGCCAGACTCGGCGTGACCAGCGCGGTGGCGTCGAGGTGACGCGGCTTGGCGGTGCCGTTGACCTCCGGGCGCTCCGGCAGCAGCCAAGCGCACAGACGTGCCATCGGCCCGACGCTCGGCAGCAGTATCAGGCAGCGCGCGGTGTTGTAGAGCAGGTGGAAGCCGATGACCATTTCCTGCGGGCTGAAATCGAGACTGTCGATCCAGTGCACCAGCGGGTCGAGCACCGGGATGATCAGCAGCAGGCCGATCAGTTTGTACAACAGGCTGCCCAGCGCCACTTGCCGGCCGGCGGCGTTCTGCATGCTGGTGCTCATGAACGCCAGCACGCCGCTGCCGATGTTGGCGCCGATCACCAGACCGATAGCCACCGGCAAGCTGATTACCGCTGCGCCGGCCAGTGTGGCGGTCAGCAGCACCGCGGCAAGGCTGGAGTAGGAAATCATCGCGAACAGCGCGCCGACCAAGGCGTCGAGAAGGATGTCGCCGGTCAGCGAGGCGAAAATCACCTTCACCCCTTGCGCGTGGGTGATCGGCGCGGCGGCCTCGACGATCAATTGCAGCGCGAGAATGATCAGCCCGAGACCGATCGACACTCGGCCCATCTGCCCGAGCCGCGTCTGTTTGCGCGACAGAAAGAAAATCACCCCGAGGAAAATCAGCAGCGGCGACAGCCATGACAGGTCGAAGGTCAACACCCGCGCCATTAGCGCGGTACCGACGTCGGCGCCGAGCATGGTCGCCAGCGCCGGGGTCAGCGCCATCAGGCCCTGACCGACAAAGGAGGTGACGAGCATGGCGGTCGCGTTGCTGCTCTGCACCATGGCGGTCACGAGGATGCCGGCCACGAACGCGAGCCAGCGCTTGGACATGTTCTGGCCAATCACATGGCGCAGATTGGTGCCGTACACCCGCAGGATGCCGGTTCGGACGATGTGCGTGCCCCAGATCAGCAGGGCGACGGCGGAAAGCAGATTGAGCAGGGTGAGCATGCAGACCCCCTGTAATAGCAGTGCCTCAGAGAGGCAAGTTGACGGTACCGCGCGGTTTCTACGTTTTTGATACTTAAGCTGTAGTTGGCTAACGGACTGGGCGCCAGCATTGCACAGCTAAAGTGTTGATTGAAACAAAAGTGTCATGAAAAGCGCTTCATCCACCCTTCAGATTTCGAATCCACCAATGATCCTGTGGCGAGGGGATTTATCCCCGATGGGTCGCGCAGCGGCCCCCGTTGTTTAACCCAAAAGCAGGGGACTGCTGCGCAGTCCATCGGGGATAAATCCCCTCGCCACAGGTTTTTGCGGGTACAAAAAAACCTGTGGGAGTCTGGCAAGCCAGCTCACACAGGTTTTGTATTGGCAGTTGGGCTACCCGGTTACTGGCCCGGGATGTCCTTGCGCAGCTTCACCGGGTCCTGCTGCTTTTTCTTCTTGGCCATCGCGCCGCGCAACTTGATGTTGATCGCCTCGACCGCCAGCGAGAACGCCATGGCGAAGTAGACATAGCCTTTCGGTACATGCACGTCGAACGACTCGGCGATCAGCACGGTACCGACCACCAGCAGGAACGACAGCGCCAGCATCTTCAGCGACGGGTGCTTGTCGATGAACTCACTGATCTTGCCCGACGCCAGCATCATCACCAGCACCGCCACGATAATCGCGGCGACCATCACCGGCACATGGGAGACCATGCCCACCGCCGTGATCACCGAATCCAGCGAGAAGACGATGTCGATGATCGCAATCTGAATGATGGTGTAGAGGAAGTTGCCGCCCTTGCCGCCAGGCGAATCGTCGCTTTCGTCTTCGCCTTCCAGCGCGTGGTACATCTCTTGCGAGCTCTTCCACAGCAGGAACAGGCCACCGAAGAACAGGATCAGGTCACGGCCGGAAATGCCCTGGCCGAACACTTCGAACAGGTCGGCGGTGAGGCGCATGACCCAAGTGATCGACAGCAGCAACATGATCCGGGTGATCATGGCCAGGCCAAGACCGAAGATCCGGGTGCGCTGCTGCATGTGCTTGGGCATGCGGCTGACCAGGATCGAAATCATGATAATGTTATCGATGCCGAGGACAATCTCCAGGGCAGTCAGGGTAAAGAAGGCAACCCAGATTTCGGGGTTGGTCAGCCATTCCATGTGTATTCCTTTGAGCGTGTGTTAAACCAGAACGCCAGCCAGCAGCTGGCGCTTGGTGAGTTGATGCCGTTACAACGTGCTGAACAGCGGGAAAGTCCCCAACAGCAGGGCTGCAACCAGAATGCACAGGCACACCAGCACGGCCCATTTCAGGGTAAAACGTTGGTGGTCACCGAACTCGATACCGGCCAGCGCCACCAGCAGGTACGTCGACGGTACCAACGGACTCAGCAAGTGGACGGGCTGACCGACGATCGAGGCACGGGCCATTTCCACGGCAGTGATGCCGTAATGGCTGGCCGCTTCGGAGAGCACCGGCAGCACGCCGTAGTAGAACGCGTCGTTCGACATGAAGAACGTGAACGGCATGCTCACCAGCGCCGTGATCACCGCCAGGTACGGGCCGAGGAAGTCCGGAATCACTGCCAGCAGACTTTTCGACATGGCGTCGACCATGCCTGTTCCGGAGAGAATACCGGTGAAGATACCGGCAGCGAAAATCAGACTGACCACTGACAGCACGCTGCCGGCGTGGGCCGCGACGCGGTCCTTCTGCATCTGCAGGCACGGGTAGTTGACGATCATCGCGATACTGAACGCGACCATGAACAGCACCGGCAGTGGCAGCAGGCCAGCGATCAGCGTGCACATCAGCGCCAGGGTCAGCAGGGCGTTGAACCAGATCAGTTTCGGACGACGGGCATCCGGGAACTGCGACACGCTGATTTCGCTGTGATCGATTTCGTCGCCGATCAGGTGCAGCTCACCCAGACGCGCACGTTCACGTTTGCCGTAGAAGTAGGCAATCAGCAGGATCGCCACGACGCCGGCGGCCATCGCCGGGATCATCGGCACGAAAATGTCCGACGGATCGACATGCAACGCACTCGCGGCACGGGCGGTCGGGCCACCCCACGGGGTCATGTTCATCACGCCACCGGCCAGAATGATCAGGCCGGCCATGATCCGCGGGCTCATGCCGATGCGGCTGTACAGCGGCAGCATGGCGGCCACGCAGATCATATAAGTGGTCGCGCCGTCCCCATCGAGGGAGACGACGAGCGCCAGTACGGCGGTGCCGACCGAAACTTTCAACGGGTCGCCCTTGACCAGTTTGAGGATCTTGCGCACGGCCGGGTCGAACAGGCCGGAGTCGATCATCAGGGCGAAATACAGAATGGCAAACATCAGCATCACGCCGGTCGGCGCCAGCTTGGTGATGCCTTCGAGCATCATCGGGCCGATCTTCGGGGCGAAACCACCGAACAGGGCGAACAGAATCGGGATGATGATCAGGGCGATCAGCGCGGACAGGCGCTTGGTCATGATCAAAAACATGAACGTGATGACCATGGCGAAGCCAAGGAAAGTCAGCATGGGAATACTCCAGGCGTAGCGCGGCTAGTTGAGTGAGCGGATCGGCGAGGGATCAGCGCAGAACGGCAAGCACGAAACGTACGGGCGGAGTGGGAGCGAGGAGGCGGGCTACAGAGGACATCGGAATCACCATTGTTGTTGTTAATTGGGCCTTGCGTGCGAGCAATCACACGGTTTGGCCAACCGGTCTGTTGCCGGAAGTGGGGCGATCCTAATCGGGGAAGCTTTCAGCCAGCTTTCGCTGGAGAAAGCTTTGAATGAACGGTCAACCGGCCGTCGGATGCGAACTAGAGTCAATGAACACGGGAAGGAGGGCTTCAGCCATGAGCCAATTGCACAGCGGCGGCTGCCATTGTGGACACATTCGTTATCAGTTCAGCGGGGCGCTGCAGGACATCGCCCATTGTCATTGCTCGATCTGCCGCAAGGTCAGCGGCGGGATTGTGACGACGTGGATCACCGTGCCGGTGGCGAGTTTCCAGTGGTTGGCGGGTACACCGTCGCGGTATGACTCGTCGCAGAGCTGCGCGCGGTTCTTCTGCCCGAACTGCGGCGCGCAACTGGCGCTGGTGACGTTGCTCAGCCCGGAAAGCATCGATGTGACCATCGCCACCCTTGATCACCCGGAACTGGCGCCGGCCGAGCGGCATATCTGGACCGACAGCCAACTGCCCTGGCTGCATCTGGACGAACAACTGCCGAGTGAAGCCGAAGAAACCATTTGATCAAAAAATAGACAGGTCCAACGGTCGCACGGCGCCCATCCAGATCGCGTGCTCGGTGTGATCGAGCAAATCATCGCCAGTGTCCGGGTGCAGGAACACCACCAGGCCTTTGCGGTTCAGCGCCAGCCACGGCAACACCTCGCCGATCAGCTCGGGGCCGAAGGCCAGTTGGCAACTCCAGTCCGGGTGCGGGCCGACCGGGCGTTCGTGGACCCGGCCCATTTTCAGCGCAAACAACTGCGCCGCCTGTTCGCACAAATCCCGCGCCTGCCCAATGCTGCTGGCGTCGAAATAGACATGGGCGTGGTAACCCTTGATCACTTGCATCTGAAAGCCTCTGAATCGGTTCGAACCCTCGGCGCTGCCCGTATGTCACACGCCATACAAGGGAAAACAAAAGGGATCAGCCATGAAAAATGCCGAAACCCCGGCGGTAAAAGTGGTGCTCTATGGTGCCATGAGTAGCCTGGGCGGTGCGTTGATGGCTGAGTTGCTGCGCCGTCAGCACGAAGTCATCGCCATCCTCGACGACCTCACCGCGCTCGCGCCGCGTCCGGGTTTGCGTACGAAAAGCGGCGATCTGTTCGATTTCGAGCGGGTCAATCAAAGTGTGGCAGGCAGTTCGGCGGTCATCTGTTTATTGGATGCGCCGGGGTTGCCGTTCAGCAGTGATCACGTTGAACGCTCAGTGGTGCTCGGGCCGGTGGAGCAGGTACTAGCCGTAGATGCTTTGGTCGATGGCCTGCAAGCGGCGAATGTTTCGCGACTGTTTTTGGTAGGAGAGTTCTCGGTGCTCGACGAACCGGAGCTGGACGATCGCCTGCAACGCCACGCCGCCGAGGAAATCCGTGAAGCGCTGCAAAGCAGCCCGCTGCAGTGGACGCTGGTCAATGCGCCGCATGGCGTGGCCGGGCTGACGATTGAGCATTTCAGTCAGGTTGGCGGCAATCTGGAACCGGGATTGGCGGAGCCCCTGGAAAGACTGAATCGCGTGGCGGTGGGGATTGCTGATGAGCTGCGGCTGAATTTGCATGTGGGTCAGCATGTGAACTTTGTCGCCGCCGATGGCATACCGGATCAATAGCCAGGATCGCGTTAAAGTTCGCAGTTCTTCATTGGGACGACCGATCGCTCTGCGGTCGGCGTTCCCGTCGGACTTGCCCATAACTTCGGAACCGTCGAGTAGTGCAGCATAACCATCAAGCCTCCCACAGCCGCGCAGATCCACCATAAAACAAAACCGCCATAAGCGCCGTATAACCATGTTCCCAAGCCAGGACCATATAACGAATGCCCAAGCCAGGCGGCGCTGAATATGCCCAGATACTTTCCTCTTTGGCGCCCGTGCGAGCGGTTCATGACCGATAGTGTCCAGACGGGTATCAGCAATAACTCGGCAGCGGTGAGAATCAGCATCGTCAACACAGCCCAGATGATATGGCTGCCCATGTTCAACAGAAGAAATGCGCCACTGAGTAGCAGACCTCCAAGACGCGAAGCGATAACCACGCCATGGCGTTCGATCATTCGACTCACGGGTAATTGCAGCACTACTACGAGCAAAGCGTTCATTGAAAACAGATACGCGATCCAATGTGCACCAGCCTCGGTGTGTTCACTGATAAAAATCCCGAAAGTGCCGTACATCTGATCGAAGATGCCCAACGCCAATAACTGACCAAGTATGAAGACAAGAAAAAAGCCATCTCGCCAAGGGGAGCTTCCTCCGTCCGAGGCATTGGCGTTGTCCACCGTCTGTAAATCCGCCGACCGCCACAATTTCGCGGAGTGTCTAAGGGCGAAACCGAGCAAGAAAAAGCTGCCGAACAGGTTCAGCAACCCCTGAAGAAAAAACACGTATTCGTAGCCAAAACCGACCAGCACCCCCGCCATAATACCGGCGAGCGCTACGCCCATATTGAATACAACTCGATGCAGTCCCTGCACACGCACTTGTAGCGCTTGCGGGCTGCCCTCCATCACCAGACGCAAATTGGCTGGCCGGAATGCACCGTCAAAGATGCCCACGAGAGGAACCACGACAAGTAACAGTCCGAGGGGTGGCATCAACGCCAGTGAGGCCGCGAATACGCCACTCAACATAAGCGAAATACCCGTAGCCCATTGCGAATTCAGGCGCTCCGAAAGAACCCCTCCAACGTAGGCGCCAACAATGCATCCACCGCCATAGGCCGCCATAAGCCAGGCGATGGTAGAGAACGAATACCCGTAAACCTCAAGGAAGTACAACGGCAAAAACAATTTGACGATACCGCCGGCATGAACGAGCCCCATGAAAGACAGGACACCGTTTCCCCCTTACGATAAGGGATAGGCAAACGGTTATGTTTATGACTAACAGCAACGATAAGAGTGGGGAGCTTTTGGGCCAGGAGCGGCGGCGCCG